>NZ_JBBPCC010000024.1:0-137738 GCF_038070315.1 Paenibacillus filicis
GGTCGTTCCAGTTTCACCCGTAGCTCCTGTACTTCCAGTCGCTCCAGTTTCACCCGTGGCTCCCGTGCTTCCGGTCGTTCCCGTTGCACCCGTAGCTCCTGTACTTCCAGTCGCTCCAGTTTCACCCGTAGCTCCTGTACTTCCAGTCGCTCCAGTTTCACCCGTAGCTCCTGTACTTCCAGTCGCTCCAGTTTCACCCGTAGCTCCTGTACTTCCAGTCGCTCCTGCTGCGCCCGTGGCTCCCGTGCTTCCGGTCGCTCCAGTTTCACCTGTGGCTCCCGTGCTTCCAGTCGCTCCAGTTTCACCTGTGGCTCCTGAACTTCCAGTCGCTCCAGTTTCACCCGTGGCTCCCGTACTTCCAGTCGCTCCAGTTTCACCCGTAGCTCCTGTACTTCCAGTCGCTCCAGTTTCACCCGTGGCTCCCGTGCTTCCGGTCGTTCCAGTTGCACCCGTAGCTCCTGTACTTCCAGTCGCTCCAGTTTCGCCCGTGGCTCCCGTGCTTCCAGTCGTTCCAGTTTCACCTGTGGCTCCCGTGCTTCCGGTCGCTCCAGCTTCACCTGTTGCTCCCGTGCTTCCAGTCGCTCCAGTTTCACCCGTGGCTCCCGTGCTTCCGGTTGCTCCAGTCTCACCTGTGGCACCAGTAGTTCCTGTAGCTCCGGTTCTGCCGGTTTCGCCCGTAGAGCCAGTAGTCCCCGTCGCCCCGGTAGCGCCTGTAGGCGACCCTAACGTTTCAATTCTCACATTAGCAGAACCTTGCGTTACGGCAATAGCCAGAGTGTCGGATAGGAAGTTAATGCTATCATTCAAACCTACCGTTGCGGATCCAGTTGGCCCTATAACATTGAACAATATTCCGCCTGTAAAGGTGCCCGTCGGACCCGTTGCGCCAGTGGGTCCTGTCGCGCCCGTAGCTCCAGTAGCTCCCGCTCCCGTAGCCCCCGTAGGTCCGGTCGGTCCTCCAGCGGGACCCGTCGGACCCGTTGGGCCTGTCGGTCCTAGCAGGGATGGTGCAGACAGAACAGCATCCAGCTTGGTGCTCAGCAGCAATTCTTTCTTAATTAATTCCTGCATCGTACTTCTGACGCCGGTGTCAATAGCGAGTAAATCGCTAATAGTCGCAGGAACCGTCAACCCCGGCAATGTACCAACTGCATATTGAATTTTCTCAGCTTCAGCATTAATAACATGTCCTAGTCCCAGTTCTTCGATAGCAATGGATGCCAGCAGAAGATTTAGGGCGTCGTCTCTGGTAATTGTGATGCTGGGAGTAATGTTAGGGATATTCGCTTGGCTCATGGTTCTCACCAACCTTATTCGTTAATAAAACTGCAATACTAGTAGTCTATGAACAAGTACATCCGATGCTTGGACACTTCAACCATCATTGGGAAAAATAAGCTTTTTACAGGTCATTGGCCCTTGAAAAATTTTTAAGAAAAAAAAGAAACACCTTCTCGGACCCTCGGGGTAAGAGATGATGCTTCATCATTTATTGAACCGTCATTTACTAAATAAAAATCCTCCTAATCTCAAGTTTCTTAACCATATCGCTGAAGAAAAATGAAAAAAATTGCCTTAGAACCTATAGATAACGAAAAACCTCCAATTTCGCACTCCAGGGTAATTTTAAGCGATCACTTTATTACTTAGACTACATTTCAGTAATTTCTAATGTAATCCCAGCCTCGCTTGCCTTATCAATGGCCATCAATATTAGACTTAGAAAGGTCTTTTCCTCCCGATGAAACCTAATCATTTTGATAGACAGGGTAGGCACTCTCCATTTTTGCGATTCCAATTATCATTCATCATGTATGAGCATCATATCAAATTCCCCGTCCCTATCAACCATAAACAACGAAAAAAATCCGCCAGCCTCTGCGCCTGCGGACTTCATCATTCACTATAAGTGATCTTCAAGATTAGGGGAGTCGTTATCTTTATTGTAAGTTTGATCGAAATTGACTCTTGCCGCCATGACTTGCGAATCATGGACCCTGATCCATTGCCTCAGCGATCTCATCGGCTCCAGCAAGGATTCTCCCAACGGGGTTAACGAGTATTCGACGGTTGGGGGCACGATCGGTGTAATATGGCGATGTACCAACCCGTCTCTTTCCAGCTTTCTCACCGTATGGGTCAACATTTTCTTGGAAATCCCCTCGATTTTCCTCAGAAGCTCTCCATATCTTACACTTCCATTTTCCAATGCATAGATAACAAGTGCCGTCCATTTATCAGAGATCAACTCAAGGACTCTATGATAGCCGCAGCCTGTTAATGTGATCTCGGGCTGTCTTTTTTCTTCTGAAGTCGTCAATGGGTCATCCTCCCCCGCCTATGCATATTGGATACAATAAAGTGCCTACTTACGTCATATTAGTTTATATATTATGGTATGTCTAGATCACCAAGCACCGCTGCAGGTAAGAGGACCCAAGATCTGCATCATTTCTTTTTACAATAAGGAGGCAATAACATGTCGAATGTAATTAAAGCCCGCCCTAAGCTGTATGTAATGGATAACGGCCGAATGAGTATGGACAAAAATTGGCTTATCGCCATGCACAATCCGGCTACGATCAGCAATCCTAACGCCCGGACAGAGTTTGTGGAATTTCCGATTTATACGGTATTGATTGATCACCCAGAGGGGAAAATTCTGTTCGATACATCCTGCAATCCTGATTCGATGGGGACGGAAGGACGATGGGCCCCATCCACCCAGCATGCGTTCCCCTGGGTAGCCAGCGAGGAATGCTACCTGCATAACCGGCTGGAGCAGCTGAATGTAAGGCCAGAGGACATCAAGTACGTGGTCGCCTCCCATCTGCATCTGGATCATGCCGGCTGCTTGGAGATGTTCACGAACGCTACGATTATCGTGCATGAGGATGAGCTGAACGGCGCCCTGCAATCGTATGCCCGCAACGAAAAGGAAGGGGCTTATGTGTGGGCGGATATCGACGCCTGGATCAAAAATCACTTGCACTGGAAAACGGTCAAACGCGGTGCAGATAACCTGGAGCTTGCTGAAGGTATTCAGATCATAAACCTTGGCAGCGGACATGCCTGGGGCATGTTGGGCTTGCACATTGAGATGCCGGAGACGGGCGGGATTATCCTTGCATCCGACGCCATATATACAGCAGAGAGCTATGGCCCGCCGGTCAGGCCGCCGGGGATTATCTACGATTCACTCGGTTATCGGAATGCCGTCGAGAAGATCCGCACGCTGGCGGCCCGAACCCACTCTCAGGTGTGGTTCGGGCATGATGCCAATCAATTCAAGCAATTACGTAAATCAACGGAAGGATATTACGAGTAAGTCGGCCCTCCGGCGACCGGGAGCATCGACCGCCGCTGCTGCGTCAAATTAAACAAACCTACAGCGTCTGCCCGCTGTCCACGGTGACGATCTGCCCGGTTATCGCGTCTTGCTCCAGCAGCGAAACGATCATCCGGGCGATATCCTCCGGCGTCGCGATCCGCTCCAGCAGCAGTTGAGGAATCAACCCTTGCATCCGGACTTCGCGTCCTTCCCACCAGCGGGTAGCCACAGCTCCAGGTGCTACACAGCTGACGCGAATATCCGGAGCAAGCGCACGGGCCAGCGACTTCGTCAGTCCATGGACAGCAGCCTTGGATACGGCATACGGCAGTGATGAGCCCGAGCCGGTCGCACCGGCGATGCTGCCGACGTTGACGATGGCTCCCTGGCCGCTCCGTTTCATCCAGGGGGCTGCCGCTCTCGCACAGAAGAACATTCCCTTGACATTCACGGCGTACAGCTCATCCCAATCCTCTTCCGATACGCCTCCAAGATCGTCCAGCGGAATATGCCGGGTCATGCCTGCATTGTTGACGAGCAGATCGATGCTGCCGAACTCCTGCGCCACGATCGCGGCCATCTCCTTCACTTCACGGTCCCGAGACACGTCCGCTTGAACGGCTATAGCCGTTCCCCCTTCGCTCCGAATAAGCCCGACCGTCTCTTCCGCCTCAGCCCGGGAACGAGAATAGTTCACTGCGACCAACGCTCCCCGCTTCCCCAGCAGCAGACTTGTCGCCCTGCCTATTCCTGTTCCTCCGCCTGTCACAATTGCCGTTTTTCCTTGAAGCTCCATGGGTCAGTTCCTCCCGTAAATTCGTTTTTAAATGCTTGACCTTCCAGCCTTTTTCCCAAAGCCTGGTACTGCCCCTTACGCAGGTCTGCCGGAGGCCTTACGAAAAGCAGCAGGTTGGACCTGCTTATTCACTAGATAGATGCCCACGCAGACCAGGACTCCACCCGCATAGACGTACCAAGCGATATGCTCGCCGAGCAGCAGCCAGCTGCACAGGACACCGAAGATCGGCACCAGAAACAGGAAGGATGACGTCTTAGCCGGATCGGTATTCGTCAGCAGATAAAACCAGATCGAGAATTGAACAATCGAGCATAGCAGCGCCAGCAGCAGCATCACAGTAATGGATGTGCTGTTGACCATGAAAGAGACAGGCTCCGTCAGGCTGCTGAGAATAAGCAGCACCACGCCACCAATCAGCATCTGGTACGCGGCGAGCACGAGCTTGTCGAACCCTCCTCCCCACTTGCCGACCAGAAAAGCAGCGACAGCGAAGAAGACAGCCCCTGCCAGACTGAACCAAGTTCCGGGCTCGATACGCAGATGCAGACCAAATGCGATTGCGACGCCTATACAGCCGATGACCACACCCATCCATTGCCGGAATCGGTAGACCACTCCCGAGAACAACGTGCCCAGCAGAATCACAATCAGCGGGCTGGAGCTGCTGATGATTACAGATTCGCTTGATGTAATCCAATGCATACTATAGTAGACGCAGCCCATGACCCCGGCTGATTGAAACAGACCGATCAAGGCTACCTGCCCCCATTGCTTGCCTCCCCGCGGCAGCGGCCTGCCGATTACCAACAAGGCCAACAGCCCTCCCGCCAGCACATAGCGGATGCCCATCAGCAGGAACGGGGGAGCGTAGCTCATCCCTATTTTACCCAACGGATACGCAATACCCATCAGGAATGTGGTAATCAGAATCAGACTCATGTACTTGATTGGCTTCATGTTAGCTAACCCCTTCACTATCGGATATGGCTATTGTAGCGGGGAATAGGTTGCATGTATAATGATTGTTAATGAAACTGACTATCATCCAAACTGATATCAGAATCCTATCCGAAGTCTTCAAGACATTCAGAAAGGTGGCTGCCTCTATGGAAAGCCCGGATCTTCGCATCTTTCAAGCCGTAGCCCGAGAAGGCAGCATTACCAGAGCTGCCACGAAGCTAGGCTACGTGCAGTCCAACGTCACCGCCCGTATCCAGCAGCTGGAAAGCGAGCTCGGTACCGTTCTCTTCTTCCGACATAACCGGGGGATGACGCTCTCCTCTAGCGGTAAAGCGCTGCTCGCCTATGCAGACAAAATCGTCGGCCTGCTCGATGAGGCCGCCCAGGCGTTGTCCTCCTCCAGCGAGCCGAGCGGCCCGCTGATGATCGGCTCCACGCAGACGGCTGCTGCCGTCCGGCTCCCGCCAATATTCGTTGATTACTACAAGGATCATCCGCACGTACAGCTCTCCCTGACGACCGGTAATACTCAGATGCTGATGGAAAAGGTACTGCACTATGAGCTGGATGGCGCGTTCATCGGCTGCCGGTGCGAGCATCCGGAGCTTCAGTCGGTCCCGGCCTTCCTTGAGGAGGTGGTCATTGCCTCTCACTCCGCGATCGAAACGCTGGAGGAAGCGATGAAGAAGCCTATTCTTGTCTATTGTGAAGGCTGCTCATATCGGGAGCTGTTAGAAAGATGGCTGCAGGAGAGCGGTCACACACAATCCGTGAAGATGGAATTCGGTACGCTCGAGGCTATTATCGGGGGCATCTCTGCGGGTCTGGGCATTTCCCTTCTGCCACGGTCCGTTATCGTCAGGCAGGAAGCGGATGGACTCATCCGCGCACACGCGCTGCCGGACTCGGTGAACCGGATGCCGACGGAATTTATTACGCGGAAGGATTCATTTGTCAGCAGTGCCCTGCAAGCCTTTATACAGACGCTGCCGACTGCCCGAGAGACTGCGGCAGGCCCGGTCTGACAGTCGCAACCGGCAGAGCGGTCCGCTCCGGCCTTCAACAGGAAAACAAGAAGTCAATCACTGGGGCGGATGCCTCCGTCTTCGACTCATTCAACAATCGATTTGGGGACATTTGAGGCCCTTACAAGCATTGATAACAAAACTACTGCTATCCATGAGCCTGAACAAAAAATTTGGTTTCCCCGGCCGCACGGAGGCAGGGCGATCAGCGGCCCGGGCAACTCGCTTGATAATACATTTATTGATCCGAATAATGGATGGGCCCTATTCCATATAAGTGAAGAAGATAGGTGGAAGCTGCGACGTAACTTCGATGGGGGAAAGAATTGGGATGCTCTAACAAATAAAGCGTCCTGAGAACTCCTTGCAATTAAGTTTCCTTGACGACAAACAAGGGTGGCTTCTCGGTTATTTTGAGAAGGATGCCCCTGCGATCCCCTATATAATGAGAACAGAAGATGGCGGAGTAACATGGAAGAAACAAACACTTGAATCTCCAGTTGATCCCAATAAAACTATTGCAGATACCGAAATCTTCTCACGGAATATGTTGTTCTTTAACGTGAGGGAATCTTACAACTCGGATATCAAGCTACGATTGGTGATTGGACATGGGTAATATTGTCTCCAAGTCTCCAACATTCAGTTTCATCTTAGGAAAGCGATGGCTAGTATTAATGATATGGATGGACTCTGCACGATAAAAAAACAATCAAAAGACGCCATACACTTCAATGAAGATGGCTCAAGTTATGAGAAGACATATACAAGAATTGACTTAAAGAAATTATTGAACCTAAAGAGGGAGATTAGCTGAGCGAAACGAACCGCCCGTGAGGGCGGTTTTAATTTAGAGTAAAAACCAACATTCAAATTTAACATAGCCTTGTATGTTAGCCGCATGTTCAAAAAGAAACAGCAAATAAGCCCTTCGACGTATCGAAGGACTTATCGGATTTAAACGTGATTATTTTAACGAAACGGAACGTTAGGCCGGACCCCACAGACTAAACACTTGGAAAGAAGCTGTCTAAGCTGCAGGGACCGTCATCTCGCCGCTTATTTGGACACGAGCTTGGAGAAGTCCGCGAACGCCTTGATATCCTCGGCAACGCCTGCGAGCAGCGCCAGCCGGTTGCGGCGGATAGCCTCGTCATCAGCCATAACCATGACCGCATCGAAGAAATCCGTGATCGGAGCGCTCAGCGACGACAGCAGGTCGTACGCTTCGGCTAGCCGAGCTTCTGCCACTGCCTGGATAAACTGGCCGTGCACACGCTGCCCTTGCTCATACAGCGCGCCTTCCGCCGCTTCGGCGAACAAGGAGGCATTCACCTCGCGCGACTCGGCCTTAGCGGCCAGGTTGCAGACGCGGTTGAACGATTCAACCGCCTTGCGCAGCGAATCCTTGTTGTCCTCGGACGCAGCAACAGCCAGTACCTCTGCGCGGAGCAGCGTGCGACGCACGTCGTCGGCTCCTGCGCCGAGGATCGCGTCGACGACGTCGTAGCGGATGCCCTTCTCGGACAGCACGTTTTTCACGCGCAGCGTGAAGAATTCTTGCATGTCGCGTCTGATCTCTGCAGCTTCCCGCTTCAGACCACGGCCAGCATGCGCATCCAGCGCGATATCGAACAGCTCGGAGAGCGTCAGCTCCAGCCCGTGCGCCAGCAGCGTGCTGACGATGCCTGCAGCCTGACGGCGCAGCGCGTAAGGGTCCTGTGAGCCCGTCGGGATAATACCGATGGAGAAGCAGCCTGCGATCGTATCGATCTTGTCGGCGATACCGACGAGCGCGCCTACCAGCGAGGCAGGGGCAGAATCTCCGGCGTTGCGTGGCGAGTAGTGCTCGTTAATCGCCCGAGCAACCGCCGCGTCCTCACCAGCGAGTGCAGCATAATCCTCGCCCATGATGCCCTGCAGCTCAGGGAACTCGTATACCATCTGGGACACGAGGTCGAACTTGCAGATGTCCGCCGCGCGGCTGATCTGCTTGCCAGTCGACGCATCAACCGACAGATGTGCAGCCAATTTGTCGGCGATAGCACGGATACGGCGCACCTTGTCCCCGATCGAGCCCAGCTCCTCGTGGTAGACGATATTCTCGAGCTTCGCGAGCGCATCCGCGATCACGAGGCGCTTGTCTTCCTCGTAGAAGAACTTGGCGTCGGACAGGCGTGCGCGCAGTACCTTCTCGTTGCCCTTGGCAACCAGATCCAGAGACAGCGCATCTCCGTTGCGCACCGTGACGAAATGCGGCTGCAGGCGTCCCTCGCCATCCAGCACCGGGAAGTAACGCTGATGCTCTCTCATCGATGTGATCAGCACATCCTGCGGGATCGACAGGAAGTCAGGGTCGAACGAACCGGCCAGCACGGTCGGCGTTTCGACGAGGAACAGAACCTCCTCCAGCAGATCTTCCTTAACCGCGATATGCCAGTTCCGTTCAGCAGCCAGGGCATCGATGCCAGCGGCGATCGCCTGACGGCGCTCCTCCACGTCCGCGATCACGTGCTGTTCCTTCAGCTTGGCTGTGTACTGGGCAGGCTGCTCAATCACGGCATCCTGACCGAGGAAGCGATGGCCGCGCGTCACGTTGCCGGAAGCCACGCCCGTAATCTCGAACGGTACAACCTCTGCGCCGTGCAGCGCAACGAGCCAGCGGATCGGACGGACGTAGCGCAGCTCGTAGCTGCCCCATCTCATATTTTTCGGGAAAGTGAGCGAGGTGATCAGCGCAGGCAGTGCCTCCGGCAGCAGCGACGATGTCTCCACGCCCTGGCTGCTCTTCACTCCGTATACGTATTCCACACCGGCCAGCTCGCGGAAGAACAGCTCCTCTGGAGCCACACCCTGGCTGCGTGCGAAGCCAAGCGCCGCCTTACTCCAGTTGCCAGCTTCATCCAGCGCGACCTTGCGTGCAGGTCCTTTTACTTCCTCGCTAACATCCTCCTGCTTATCGGCAAGCGCCGTGACTAGCACCGCGAGACGACGCGGGGTTGCATAGGCTTGAACGCCGCCGTGCGACAAACGGCTGGCCTCCAGCCATTTCTCTGTTTTATCCTTGAGCTGCTCCATCGCAGCGCGTACGAAGCGGGCAGGCACTTCCTCCAGCCCGATTTCCAGAAGCAAATCCTTAGCCATGCTGCTCCACCCCTTTCTTCAGCAACGGGAAGCCGAGACGCTCCCGCTCTTGCAAATACGTAGCCGATACCGACCGGGCCAGATTCCGCACCCGGCCGATATAGCCGGTCCGTTCCGTGACGCTGATCGCGCCGCGGGCATCCAGCAGGTTGAACGTATGCGAGCATTTCAGCACATAGTCATAAGCTGGGAAGACGAGATTCTGCTCCATCGCGCGCTTGGCTTCCCCCTCATAGGTCGAGAACAGCTGGAACAGCATCGCGACGTCGGATACCTCGAATGTATATTTGGAATGCTCGAATTCCGGCTGCTTGAACACGTCGCCATAGGTGACGCCGTCCACCCACTCCAGATCGAACACATTTTCCTTCTCCTGAATGTACGAGGCCAGACGCTCCATCCCGTACGTAATCTCCACGGCTACCGGATGGCAGTCGATGCCGCCGACCTGCTGGAAGTACGTGAACTGGGTAATTTCCATCCCATCCAGCCATACCTCCCAGCCGAGTCCCCAGGCGCCCAGCGTTGGAGCTTCCCAGTTGTCCTCGACGAAGCGGATATCATGCTGACGCGGGTCAATGCCCAGACGCGACAGGCTCTCCAGGTACAGCTCTTGAATATTGTCAGGGGACGGCTTCATGATGACTTGGAACTGGTGATGCTGGTACAGCCGGTTCGGGTTTTCCCCATAACGGCCATCCGCCGGACGGCGGGAAGGCTCTACATAAGCCACATTCCAAGGCTCCGGTCCAATCGTACGGAGGAAGGTCATCGGGTTCATCGTACCTGCGCCCTTCTCGGTGTCGTACGGTTGTACGACGATACAGTTTTGCTCTGCCCAGAACTGCTGCAGTGTCAGCGTCATTTGCTGAAAATTCATAGTCAACTCGCTCCTTTGCGATAAGTGGGGTCCGGCACACAGTCGACGGCTCGAGCAGCAACGGCACGCAAAAAACTCCCGTCCCTACGTCTGCCGACTTGGCCGACGTAGGGACGGGAGTTATAGGCTCCCGCGGTTCCACCCTACTTGATCCTCCGCTCAATCTGCCGGAGAATCCGCTTTTTTCCGAGGCATGTCTCTCAGGAGCGCCATGGTTTCCGATCCGTCTGTCCGGGCTTTCACTATCCCCAGCTCGCTGCAAAGGCCGACGGTTATCCGGCAACTTTCTCCATCATCGAGAACGATTCAATTCTGATTGCTATTTTATGCGAATTGCGGACCGTTTGTCAAACGAAAGCTCATTCCCGAAACCTCATTCGTTCAGTCCCCGTACTTCCAGGCTATCCCAAGCCTGCGGTTGTCGGTCCCGCTTCAGTATTTTCCACCCGCCCGCGGACCGAGGCCAGCACCTGGTCAAGGTCTGCATGAAGCCGGTAATGGCCGCGCAAAGGCACATAGCCCAGCTTACGGTTGATGGATAGGATCGGTTCGTTCATCGAGTCGTTATCCGTACGAAGATAGGCCGCACCGCGGGCAATAGCCATCCGGATCGCCTGAATCTTCAAGCCAAGCGCCACCTTCCGTCCCCGGAAATCTCGGCTCACCCCCGTGTATTCGTGGTACATCCCGTTGGTCACTGGATGGTAGAGCACATTCGTCACGCCGGCGAACCGATCTCCCTCCGCCGCGATAATCACCTGCTCCGGGGCATAGCCGTGTACCTGCAAATACCACTTGCGCCACTCGGTCTGGTTCGGCACGTCCCCGAGAAATCCGGGAATGTCCACGAGTGTTTCCCGGTACAGCTCGTACAGCTTGGTCTCGCTGTCCTCACCGGACTCATCCGCCAGCGTCAGGAAGCGAATGCCCTCCCCCTCCAACGATTCTGGAAGCTGAAGCGCAGCCGGGGGCAGATCCGCACCCTCAAGCTGCAGCAGGGATTGAAACGTATGGCGATCGATAGAAAAGCCTTTTCGTTCGGCAAACGCCACCGCCGCAGGATCGTCGTCCCAAGCTTCGGACAGCATCCGGCTGGCCCCTGATTTGGACGCCCACTGTGCCACATGGGCAAGAAGCAGATCTCCGATGCCTTGTCCCCGGTAGCGCGAGTCCACGACCAGCGTATTGCAGAGATGGCCCGGCTCCGTCCACGGTGCCCGCCAAGAGATGGCAAAACCTATGATTTCCCCGGCTTCTGTGACCGCAACCCGCCGTTCCCGGTCATACCCCGCCAGTCGTCCATTCTCGTCGATCCAGGTATGTCCCTTCTCATACAGCTTGCCGTCTTCCTCAAGCAGTTTCTCGGCAGACGTCGGCTCCGCCCCTACCTGATTTAACAACGCGGCGATCGCTTCATAATCGTCCGGCAATAGCAAAGCACGCAATTCGATCAATGCATACACCTCATTTTCCTAGATTACTAATCCGTACCTTCGCAACCAATTATGGCATAGTCTGGAATGCGAGAAAACGGAGAGTATCGTTAGAAAATAAATCTACTGCGCCGCATCGATCACCACATCCAAAAACTCCCGTTCCCGACGTTCCAGGAGCGGGATGACCTGAGCTTCAATAATCGCCTTGAAATGCTCCGTATGACGGTGAAGCTCTCGGGCCGCTTCATTCTCGTAAACCTCATAGAGCAGCAGCGTATCTGAACCATCCGTCGGACGATGAACCCGGTACATGATACAACCTGGTTCTACTTCCTTCACTTTCCGGGTCATCTCCTTCAGGTATTCGATCACCTTGTCCGTCTGACCGGGCTTCACCGTGTATCTAGCTACCAATACTTTCATGAGGATATCCTCCTGGGTAAGAGTTATCGGGGTGCCCGGACCGCTTGTCCGGCAATCCCCATCCAGGCTCTAATTATAGTATAATAAGGAAAATCAGGCCATAACGGCCTGCACAGGAACCGAGGTGATCCGCCATGACGAAACCTATGCTAGCCGTCCTGTTGGGCGTCCTGCTTGTCTGCCTGCTTCCGTATGCACCGTGGATCACGGAACGCACAGCCGCCTCCCAAGCAGCCCGGTATATCGCCAAGCAAAATGAACCGCGGACCGATGGCTGCGGAGTGATCCGCACCGTCAGCTCGTCTCAGGCGTTTATGGGACGCAGCGTCGTGCTCGAGCTCGCCTGCGGACAGCTCCCTACTGATTCCCCAGTACGGGGGCAGCAGAAAGCCTACTTCGTCTCTCTACTGGGCACCGTACATGAGCAAGACTGATGCGCAGAACGCTAGATGAGCGTTCCGTTTCTTCCTCCATTATGAGCCTTGTCCAGGCAGACGAACCTCGGGCTTGCGGGACAGCCAGACCACTCTTACATAAAAAACTAACAGGACAAGCGCGCAGATCGCATACGGCAACGAGATATGAACCGCGTACAGCGCCGCTCCCGTCACCGGTCCGATGAACGAACCGACTCCCTGTGCAGCTGCCGTAAAGCCTGCCACAGCAGCCTGTTCCCGCTCCTGGACAGCCAGCGAAGCTGCGGTCATATAGCCCGGCAGCGTGAAGCCGATCCCGAGGCCGAACAGTACAAATACGGCCAGATACAACGATGGCGCTACCATGAACAGCGTGAAGGCCGCCAGCAGTGCGAACAGTCCGGTCCGCACTACCCGGTTGGGCTTCCAGGTCAGTCGGCGTCCGATGAAAAGCTGGACCGCTACGACGATCACGCCTCCCACGGATAGTCCTATACCTACCATCCGCGCGGCGCTCGGGGCATCCACTCCCAGCCGGTCCTGCATGTAGATGCCGCAGGTAACCTGCAGCACGATCATCACCGTAGACAGGAGAAGACCGATTCCAAGATAGAGACGAATCCGCGGATCGCGAACGGACAGCCGATCTCCCCCAGACGCAACGATGATGGCCTTTCCCCTGGGCAGCATCCATCCGCACAGGACGATAACCGCCGCCAGAAGAATCGCTGACGCATACATCGGTGCCGTAAAGCCGAATGGCGTCAACGCAGCCCCCAGCGCCGGCCCCAGTACAAAGCCCAGCCCGTTGGCCGCCCCGAACAATGCCATGCCTCCGGCGCGGCTCTCGGCTCCTGTACTCTCCATCAGATAGGCCTGGACGAGCGATGGAATCGCTCCAAAGCAGAACCCGCCGGCAGCGCGCAGCGCCAGCAACCCGGCATAGAGCAGGCCCGGACTCCAGCCTGCCGTCTGGGCCCTGTCCGTCACATAAGCAAAGGCGACCAGCGTAAGCGCATACCCGGCCATCGCTGCGATCAGGATCGGCTTGCGGCTGCTCCCGGCCCGGCGGCTCCAGATGAAGCTGCCGACAATCCAGCAGATACCCGTCACCGTAACCAGGCTGCCAGACTGAATTTCGGTGAAGCCGAGCCCCCTGGACAACAGTCCGAGAATTGGATTAAAAGTGGCTATCGATGCCATCGCTACGAGCACCGCAGCGAATAGCACAACACGCATCGTTTTCAACCTGAAGCACTCCCTTCCACCCCGCCTGATTCCCAGGCTCTAGATGCTCTTATTATCAGGGCATCGGGATATCGGGCACTACCTGCAAAGGGAGCCTTATGGCCTGCGGAGGGAAACCCCTCTGCGGCTAAGCTGCTTGATGTACGCGCCGGGATTCAGCCCATAGTGCCTCCGGAACGCAGACGTGAAGTTGCTCATGTTGCTATAGCCTACTTGAACCGCTGTCTCGCTGACATTCATCCCATCCAGCTCCATCAGCTCCAGCGCCTTCTCCATCCTTCCCTGACGCACCAGCTCGAAGACGGTCTGGCCGAATAGCTCGCGGAAGCCTCTTTTCAGCTTGTATTCATTGATGCCAACCTGGCGGGCCAGCTCGGGGATCGACAGCGGCTGCTCCAACCGGGACAGGACAAGTGATCGGGCTTCTTCTAGCCGCTCTCTATCGTCCGCACTCAGCGCGATGAGAGATCCGCCGGTATCCCGCTCACCTTCCCCTTCCTGGGCGATCAGCGCGATAAGCTCCATAGCCTTGCTTTCCGCATAAAGCCGCTTCATGCTCCTCCATCCGGTACATTGGAACAAATCACGGACACAGGCCTGCACCAGCGGAGAATCGGCATACGGTCTGATTCTTCCCCGCGTTCGCTGCAGCAGCGCCTCCACGACCGGCTGATCCGGGGTGCCCCGCACATAACGCAGCAGCTCAGCGGGGCTCAGACGAACCTCCACCGTTCGTATCGGCATTCCTCCCTTCTTTTCCATATAGAGCTGGATCTGATCCATATTGAACACATTCCCGCCATGACGGCCCGTATGATGCTCTTGACCGTCCCAGGCGCAGTAGATTTCCCCTTCCATACAGTAATTGAGCTCGAACAGACCATACGTTGCCTCTATCTGAACCTGAAGATCCCGCTCCAGCACCATGTCGGTAATCACAACCTCCATACCGGCCCGAATCGGGATGCGGGTAATCGTTCCCTGCCCGAGCTGCGGCGGCAACTGGGTCTGCTGTTCGTCTGGATGGCTATCGGACATCCTCCCGCCCAACATCGTGGAGAACCGGTCGAAATAATCATGCATCCCCTCAATGCGGACTATCGAAGACATGGAATCCCCCCTTTATATTGAGAATAATTATCAATCCAAGTACATCGATTGTACGTCCTTGGAGAGCCTATTGTAAAGCAAACAGACTCGCTTGGAACTTTAAGAAACCTCATGTATAGAATGATTCGTTACCATGCACAATAACCTGGTAATTCAAGCTTAAAACTATATGTATACAAAATCAGGAGGCTACCTTTCATGACACATGTTCAGAATTCCCAGCACATCTCCCAGCTCGTGCAGCAATTGATCCAGCAAACTCAGCAGGCTTCCGGCTTGTATGAGCAATTGCTTGAGCAGGAACGAAGCAATGCCATTCAGCTGGAGCAGATCGCCCAGCGTGAGCACCAGGCCGTGCAGATCATTCAGCATGCCCTCCAGGGGCATCAGCTGGCCGTCCAGCAGCTCCATCAGATCTCTAGTCTGGCCCAGCAGATCGAGAGCTCGGCTCCCCCATTTCCTTCAGGCTACCAGCCGTCTGCCGGTTACTCCAATACATATGCGGGACAGCCAAGACATTAAGAGCTACCTGCAGCCATACCGAAGAGGACCAGCAGATCTGCTGGTCCTCTTCCGCTACTGCATGAAGCTGAGTTGAACGTCCTAATCGATCTAAGCTCCAGCGGCGAACTGCTTCTCTAGCGTCCGGCTAAGCTCATGCAGCGCAGCAATCTCCTGATGAATCTGCTTTGCTCCTCTGGACTGCTGGCCGCTTAACTCCACGATCGTTTCCAGGGCTGCGATTCCTTCCTCAGTGACCTCAGTCATCTGGAGCATGGCTTCTGTCACGCCCGCAGAACCGTTGTGAATGTCCAGCATCAGGCTGTCTGTAGATTTAATGAATTCCAGCAGTGTGAGGACTGTCTGCTGTACTTGTCGGAATCCGCCGGAGAAGACTTCGAGCAGCTCACTCGACTGCGTGACTGCGAGCTGTCCGGTCATGACATGCCCCGTTGTCCGCTGACCCGCTTCCTGCAAGCGGTTCAGACCGACTTGAATTTCTACCGCTGCAGCTTGGCTCTGAGACGCCAGCTTTCTAATCTCGGCAGCCACCACACCAAAGCCCTGACCGTTCTCTCCCGCTCTTGCTGCTTCAATAGACGCATTCAATGCTAGCAGCTGCGTCTGATCGGCGACCTCGCGGATCAGAGCCCCAGCGGAAGCTGTGCTCCGTATCGTGTCCTGCATGGTCCGCACCGCCTCGGACCCGGACGTCACCGCTTCGTAGATACGGCTCATCTGGCTCTCCAAAGCCTGGAAATGAGCATGACTGGAAGCAAGCATTTCTTCTGTAGCCGCCGCTTCCCGCTGTCCCTCCGCAGAGGAAATAAACGCCAGCCGGATCGGCTCGGACACTTCATTCAGGAGACTACCCATCTGCTCGATGGAATGCCTCTGATCGCCCAGACCTCCGAGCACGTCAGTGTAAGCTCGGCCCATCTCGAGATTGATTCCCATATTCGACTCGGAAGTGGACGACACGAGCGAGGCTGTAGAGCCGATCCGGTCCGATAGCTCCCGCACCTCCTCCAGCAGTTCCGCCAATTGCAGATCCTTCTCCTTCTTATCCAGTTCCAGTTGCTCGGTTATTCGGTGCTTGGAGCGGATTTGTAGCAACGTGAACACCGAGGTCATTAGCAAAAACAAGGCATGCAGCCCTACCATCAGGATCGGGTAGCTGTCCGTACCGAATACGAGCTGGGGCACGAATAGGTAGCCGGCCACGTGCTGGACGGCAAACAGCGCCGTCATCATCCCGATGATCCTAGTATCTTCATAGTAGGCAGCGGCAGCGATAACCATAAAGATCGAGAAGTGAAACTCGACGCCTCCTCCGCTGCCGCTAATCATAGACATACTAGCTAATGTCAAACATACAGCGTTCAGCCAGGGCAACGCCCGATGCCCGCGTTTGCGCAGAAACAGACCGACATTGGCGGCCAGTGCGAGAAGTGATGCAGCCAGAATCAGCAGCTGCCCTGGCTCCGTATCGGGTGAGAATGAGTGGGATACATGCCCCTCATCATGGAACATAGGCCATTTCTTTGCGGCGATGAACATCAAGACGTTCAGCACTCCCGCACCGGCAGCCAGCTGCAGCATAAGCTGGTTTTTCTTGTCAAGCATGTTTGTTTCCGTCCTCTCAGCATTGAATACAGAATTAAGTCCTAAGCGTTAGTATACAAAGTTGATTTGAAACTTTTTTGAACCGGGTCCTGCAGACGCCAAGAAGCCTCCGCCTGCTCTCCCAAGAGGAAGTGCAGATTGAGGCTTTGACTCCTATTTTTGTATCATAACCTACACTCGCCGCAGCGAGTCGATGCCTGGCTGTTCCATCTACTTCGTGTCATCTGGCCCGGCGGGCTTATCCCTACAGCCTCCGCAGCTCCGGCAGCACATCCTCTTTCTTCAGACTGCGGACTTCCCCTCCGCTGCGCAGCTTGAACTCTACGATTCCCTGCTGTGCCTGCTTCCCGACGACAATGCGGTACGGACAGCCTATCAGATCCGCATCGTTGAATTTGCTCCCCGGCCGCTCGTCGCGGTCGTCGAGCAGCACCTCGATCCCGGCCTGCTGCAGCTGCTCATACAATTCGTCAGCCAGCTGCATCTGATGCGTATCCTTAAGAGAGACAGGAATTAGATGAACCTGGAATGGAGCCATGGACACCGGCCACAGAATGCCCTGTGCATCATGCTTCTGCTCCACGACGGCGGACAATATCCGCGAAATCCCGATCCCGTAGCAGCCCATGATCATCGGCTGTTCCCTGCCCTCCGCGTCCAGGTACGAAGCTCCCAGCTTCTCGCTGTACTTCGTCCCCAGCTTGAATACATGCCCGATCTCAATCCCACGGTGCAGCTCAAGCCTGCCCTCGCTGCAAGCGGGACATGCCGCCCCTTGCACGACATTGCGTAGATCGCCGACATAGGAGGGGACGAAATCGTGGCCGGGACGAACACCCGATAGATGATAATCCGCCTGATTCGCGCCGGTCACCGCCGAATCCATCGCGGCCACCACATAATCGGCCAGCACAGGCACGGTTAGCCCAATAGGACCGGCGAAGCCTACAGGCGCTCCCGTCACGCTCGCGGCAGTCAGTCCTTCCGCCAGCTCCACAGCTTCTGCACCGAGTGCATGTCTGAGCTTCGTTTCATTGACCTCGTGATCCCCGCGTACCAGCACCGCGACCTCGCGGCCGTCCGCCTTATAGATCAGCGTCTTGATAAAACGCTCCGCCGGTACGGATAAGTAACCGCTCAATTGTTCAATAGTCCGGATGTCTGGCGTGTGGACAAGCTCCGGCTTGGAAAAAGCCGCCGTTGCTGAGCCGGAGCTCGTGACGGCTTCGCCTTCCGGCTTACACTCTGCCTGCTCGAGATTCGCGGCATAGTCGCAACACGGGCAGGACGCGATCGTGTCCTCGCCGATCTCAGCGAGCGCCATGAATTCATGAGTGCCTCCCTCGCCGCCTATGGCACCGGCATCCGCCTGCACGGCCTTGACCTGCATGCCGCAGCGTTCGAAGATCCGATGGTACGCCCCATACATCGAGTCGTAGGACCGGTCCAATCCGCTCCAGTCCATATCGAACGAATAGGCGTCCTTCATCAGGAACTCCCGGCCTCTGAGCAAGCCGAACCGCGGGCGGCGTTCATCCCGGAATTTGGTCTGGATCTGATACAACGTCATGGGGAGCTTGCGATAGGAATTTACTTCATCCCGGACGAGGGAAGTAACGATCTCCTCGTGTGTAGGTCCGAGAGCGAACTCGCGGTCATGCCGGTCCGTCAGACGGATGAGCTCCGGACCGTACACGGTATATCTGCCGGATTCCTTCCACAGCTCTACCGGCTGCAGCGCAGGCATCAGCAGCTCCTGCGCACCCGCGCGGTCCATCTCCTCCCGGACGATCTGCTCGACCTTCCTGAGCACCCGATACCCAAGAGGCAGGTACGTATAAATGCCAGCGGCCAGCTGGCGGATAAGTCCGGCGCGAAGCATGAGCTGGTGGCTCGCCGTCTCGGCATCCGAAGGAATTTCACGAAGTGTAGGGATCAGTAATCGGGATTGGCGCATAGGGATAGCCTCCTTGTCAGATAAGAACGCAAAAAGACACATGCGTCAGGGACGAATGCGTCGCGTCGTGGTACCACCCTAGTTTAGCCGCAACCAGACAGATCGCAGCACTTCATTGTCATAACGGAATGACTCCGGCATCGGATACTGGACTTCCCCGATGCGGCTCTCAAGGCGGGGGGATAGCGATTCGCATCGGGAAACCTCTCAGCCTAATGGGTTTCTTCTCTGGATCAGCGAAGGAAGCTATTCGTTCCTTGGTCTTAGCCTTTGGATATGCAGTTTGGTCTTTAATACCTTGCATGATTAGGATCATCCTACAAGATCGTCTTCACCTTTGTCAAGGGCCTGCCACAATCTTCAGCGCACTCGTCTGTCCCGGATAGGACGTGAGCGTCATCCCCGATGTCCACGCCTCCACCTGCTGCCCCACAAGGGTGGCGTCCAGCCCGTCCGGGACCTCCTTGCCCTTCACGATCAGCCTCCCGTCCGATTCGAGACGCACCCAGTTCGCTTCCGGATCGTCGGTATTGCCGTTCTTCCCGGTCGGATGGACCACCAGAATCCGCTGCTGCTGCGCATCGAACTTCTTGACGGTGCCGCTTAGATTAGCCGGCTGCGTACAGCAGGAATGCACCGTAAGCGCGAGGGAAAACGGCTTGCCAGCCAGCTTGTACAGCGTCTCTTTGACGGCTATCTGCTCCTCCTCCGTCATCACACGCTCAGGATCACCGGCACTGCGGATTTCCATCATGAGATGATCTGCTCCGACTCCCCAGTAGATCAGCCGGATCCCGTGCTTATATTCGATAGACGCCCTCTGCGTGATGATGGTCTGGTTCACCGCTTCCAGCTCGGCCGGCTTGGATGCACCGCCCGGAGGATGCTCGATCCGTGCTTTCCCCACCCTAGGCCCCTCCTGAGACGACGGCTCCGACGAGACTTGGGTGGGAACAGGCTGACCGCAGCCTGTCAGTATCAGTGCAGCCGCAAGTCCTCCCGTCCATAACAGCTTCTTCATTCCGGCACCTCCACATACGATTCGACATCTAGTTTCCTTCATAGACGTATTGGAAAATGCAGAAGTTGCACCAAATTCTGGACTAAAGTCCAGCCGGTCTACTATACCTTGGCAGGTCTTTTCTTGCTCCTTCTTAGTTTAATATTAGGACTGTGTCATTGAAATTTATGGAAAAAGGAGAAACCCATCCTATGTTAAACCGTTCGTCCACTCGCAGAAAAACCAGCCTGACCTGGGGAATCTGCGCCTTTGCCCTGATGCTCAGCCTCGTTCCGTCCGCCGCCTCCGCCACAGCCCCTCTGACAACAAATCACGGCGTCAAGGATGCCAAGGAACTTGAGGCGTTTACCGACCGTTTCTTTGATCGTGAAGATGTGAAGAAATTGCAAGTTCCCGGTGCTGCCGTCGTCGTTGTTCAAGACGGTAAAGTCACCCTGCAGAAAGGATACGGGTATGCCGATGTGGAGAAGCAGACTCCCGTAGATCCGGCCAATACCGTATTTCGGCTGGGTTCCTTATCCAAAGCGCTGACCGCTACGGCCGTCATGCAGCTTGTCGAGCAGCAGAAAATCGATCTCCACGCGGATATTAACAAATACATGGGTGACGTACAGACCATTAACAGCTTCGCAGAGCCCGTGACGATGGAGCATCTGCTGACCCATACGACCGGATTCGATTTTACGGAGCCCAAGCTCGGAGATATCAGCTTTGACCTGAACCGGTCCACGCCTCTGAAGGATTACATAGCAGCCAACATGCCGACAGTCGTCCGAAAGCCCGGGGAGTCCTATAATTACGATAACTTCGCTTCTATGCTGCAAGGCTATATCGTTCAGCAAGTATCCGGTGTACCGTACCATCAATATATGGACGAGCACTTGTTCAAGCCTCTAGACATGCAGCATAGCAGTTACCTGTTAACGGACGACGTTCGTGCCAGACTTGCTAAGGGATATACCCCGGAAGGCAAGCCTTACCCGCTTTATACGACGACACCTACGGAGCTGCCCCAGGGGGGCTTATTCTCAACACCGGAGGATATGTCCAAATTCATGATCGCCCAGTTGAATCTTGGGGCTTACGGCAGCGAGCGTATTCTGGAGGAAAAGACGGCACGAGATATGCAGAGCGTCCATCTCTCGCTAAATCCGAAGGTCCCTGTTATGGCTTACGGCTTTGACATGTCGAACCGAAACCACTTCAACGGACAGAACGTCATCGGCAAAGGCGGCAATATTCACGGATTCTCATCCAAGCTGTGGCTGCTGCCTGAGGAGAAGACCGGCTTGTTCATCACGACGAATTCGATTACCAATGCACGGGATCTCTTCTTCGAAGCCTTCATGGATCATTACTATCCGACTGAACCGAAGACAGATACATTCCTGAAGCCAACGCAAGCCGAGCTGTCCAAATTCGAGGGACTGTACAGCCAGCTCAGAACCAAAACCTCCATGGTTAAGGTAACGGCAACTCCGGAAGGCAAGCTGCTCGTCGAGGATCCTGCCACTGGTAAGCATGAGCTGCAGCAAGTTGATGAGCTGTTGTTCAAGGATGAGCAAGGCAACACGCTGGTATTCCAAGCAAACAGCGACAGCTCGATCGGGTATCTGCAATATTTGTATGAGCTAAGCACAGCCATAAAATTAGAAAACCCGAAGCCCTTCGCCGATGTTCCGGCAAACAGCCCTTATGCATCGTTTATCCACTACCTGCAGCTGCTCAGCATTATGCAGGGTAAGGAGAACGGCACGCTCGGGGCAGCCGAGCCCGTCTCACGCGGGGAATTCGCAGAGCTGGCGGCCAAGTCGTTATTCATGACACTGTCCAAGCAACCTGTGGTGTTCGCCGATGCCAGGGGCCTCCCGAGCGCATCCGCGATTCAGACCTTGTACGAACTCGGTGTAGTCGACGGCAGTGCCGATGCTTCGTTCCAGCCGAACAAGCCGATCGCCCGCCAGGAGGCAGCTACCATCTTGGCGAAAATGCTGCAAATTCAAGGCGTTGAGCCGATGGAAGCTGCGCTGGCCGGAAGCACGGACGCCTGGGCGGTGGACAACGTCAAGCTGATTGTGGCTCTGGGCCTGTTCGGGCCGGAAGCTGCACAGGATGCGAACGGTGCCATAGATTACAAGTCCAAGCAGCCGATGCTGCGCCAGGAGGCGGCTGCGATGCTCGCCCAGGCACTGAAGTTGTAGAAGGCTGGCTACGGAACCCCACCGATTCCCTTTATGAGCTCAACCGGGCGTGTAACTGCCTGCTCTGAGCGTTGAAAGCACAAAAAGAAGCCTCCGATATCCACCTGGCTGTGGCTTTGGAGGCTTCTTTTCCAATAATAGGAGGCTATCAATGGTGTCAGTCGTAATGGCGGGACAGCTATTGGAGCCTTTGATGGAGATACATTAGTTGGGTTTGGCGTCTTAGCTCATAAGTTTACGGGTAATATTTCCTTCATAGACCAAGAGGCGTGCAAACGATCTCTCCATGCGATCCATCCTAGAGGTAAATTAGCAAGCTTTGTGACCGTGGCATCATAATCCACAATCTCTTTCAAACTCACCAACATTGCATCGTCCATATTTACATCTTCACCGCTATGAAACTGCCACATACCATCATCAGAATCATGAGATACAAAAAGAATAGGCATTCTTTTAATAATTACATCTGTTGTTGTAGTTACCCTAGTATCGTGAGAATCCTTAAACAACCAACCTACTTTTGCCAAGTTAATCGCCCCCGGAATTCTCCTATAACATCTTATTACTTGATGGATTGCATAGAAAAACGTCAGCCAAGCCGCATAGGCAGATAGCTGACGTGCTGTCGTTCATACTTAATCATTCGAAACACCTTATGTCTTGCTAGTGCCGGTTATCTCCCAAATCAACCTCCATCAGATCGCGTCCGACGGTAATCGGCCCCTTGTAAATATCGCTCATCCCCTGCGTGTAAGCCTCCTCGGCTTCCTTGGTCCGCGCCGGTGCCGGGATATGATGCGTAAGCAGCAGATGCTTGACTTCCGCACGGCGCGCGATATCCGCCGCCTCCAGCGTAGTCGTGTGATACTTGGCCGGGTTGTTCAGACCTACGGCTTCCTCCGGGTACATGTCGATCAGGGCATCCAGCCAGCCTTTGTTGTAAGCTTCATGAACAAGCAGATCCGTATGTCTTGCATACTTGACCATATTGTCCACGGGCAGTGTATCGCCTGAGATCACAACCGATTGGCCGTTATAGTCGAACCGGTAGGCAATTGCCGGATACACCGGACGGTGGTCGACC
The DNA here is from genome assembly GCF_038070315.1 of Paenibacillus filicis. Lineage (NCBI taxonomy): Bacteria > Bacillati > Bacillota > Bacilli > Caryophanales > Paenibacillaceae > Paenibacillus > Paenibacillus filicis. The sequence continues at coordinate 23,166 of NZ_JBBPCC010000024.1, forward strand.
TCGAAGGCCGTAATGCGGATGCCGTCCTGATCGTACACAACGCCCTCGTTGCACTCGTGGACGACGATCCGTGACCCTTCGAACGCCGACTTGTTGTAGTTGATGCGAAGATTGACGTCGAAGGCGAACGATTCCTCCATTTTGCCGATGATCGACGCCGTCGTCTCCGGTCCGTACACCTGCATCGGTACCTCACGGTTCTTATAGACCGCTCCAGGCACCACATGCGTACGCCAGCTGCTGATGAACACGTCAAAGAATCCCGAATTATGATCGCTGTGATGATGCGTAAACAGCACATCCGAGATGCGCTGCGGCATGATGCCCGCCAGCAGCAGTTGATTCACGGTGCCAGCACCGCAATCGACGAGAAAGACTTTATGTCCGGCGAGGACGGCGACTCCCGGCTTGGATACGCCGTAGACGGCACGGGGAGAACCGGTACCGAGCAAAATCACCTTCAAGTGCTCGTGAAAATCCGGCTGCAATTTCTCTTGACCTTGAATAAGCTTATCGAGCTCCCGAGTCATAGGGTAAGGCTCCTTCCTTATGTACAAAGCATGATCATGTATTCCGAATTGCTGATGCTAAGGTCTTCAAGAGGTTTGGACAATGCTGATAATCATCAGCAGCAGGGAAACGATCCACCCGATCATAAACCACATGGCTAGGGTACGGGTAGATTTGACTTTATTCAGATCCGGATTCTTCTCATACATCATCATTCGCTTCGCTTGTGTGGACAAGACGAGATGCAGGATCAGGAAGAGGACGAATAAAACTTGAAAGATGATCCAGGCATACAGGCCCATACTGGCGTTCAGACTCCTCCCTAACAAAAATAATCAATCTGGTCTGGTTGGAATTGCAGTAAAAAAGGATCACCGTGCATCTCCATGGTGGATGAGCCCCGACTAATGAGATACGGCCCAGCCGGATACCAACCGTCTAAGAATCAAAGGCTGCCTGCGCGATACGCTCCAGCAGCCGGCCGCCGTACACCCTCTCCAGCTCCAGCTCAGGCATATGAATATAGCCAATGTAGCAGTCACATTGCTTCATCCCGCATGGCCGCTTCCGCGAAAGTCCATCCAGACCGTCCCGGTACAGATGCCCGATGACCGTTCGGTCCTTGTAGCAGCGCTTAACCAGGCCAGGCCCCTGGACGTAGAAGACATCCTCTCCGGTCCGGCACGTCCGCCCGATGCTGTCATAATCCGCAGCATTCCTGTCGAAATACGGATCGATCTCCCGGAGCAGCTCCCGTTCCTCGTCCGTGTAATAATTGGGCTTATCCTTGAAAGCATTCACCCACATATACACATCGGCGGGCAAAGCCGCCCGCAGCGAACGCAGCGCGTCGAACGCACTCCGCACCCCGACGGAGCCGACGCTGAATGGAATACGGCGGCTATGCAGCTCCAGACACTGCGCGACGAAGGACCGCTCCTTGGTCTGTCCCGGATGGTAGGTGGCCCAGAAGGCGGCCTTCTCGGGATTCAAGTCGCCGGTCCAGCTCAGGCGCGCGGAGAGGTTCGTCTGGATCGCCACCTTGTCCACATGAGGCATATGCGACAGCTCGACCATCGCCTCCCGGTACCAGGCATGGGTCAGGCCTTCGCCGTACGGATTGAAAAAGACGGACAGCCGATGCCCTTCCCCCGCCTGCAGGCGGACCCAGTCTACGAAGCTTGCAAGCTGCGAACGGTCCCGGGCGAGCGTCTCGGCGCTGTCCTTGTTTTTGCTGAAAGGGCAGTACGGACAGTCGTAATTACAAGAGGACAGACTGCCTCGATAGTACAGGGTCGCCCTCATGCGAATACAAATCCTTCCATCCGCTCGCGTATGGCAGGCGTGATCATCCAGTCGCCGATGGCGTCGGAATAAGCCAGGCCTTCGTCGGTCAGCCGGAGTACGCCTTCTTCAACCTCCGCCAGCTCCGAGCGCAGCAGCAGCCCGAGCTCCGGGTGATCCCCCAGCGCTTCACTCCCGAAGCGGGCCAGATAGCCCGCCAGCTCCAAGCCCTCGCGGTGAAGAATCGCCTTCAGCACATACCTCCGCTGCTGCTCAGGCAGGTTCAGCTCGATGCCGTAATCCGCGGTATCATACCGCTCGGCGGCCACGTAATCGGCGATGATGCCGGCTGTCGCGCCCTTGCTCACCGCATAACGCGAAGCATAATGAACGCCGCGCGTGTACGAGCGCGCCCCGCAGCCGAGCCCGACCATGCCCTCCTCCTGGCAGCCGTAGGGCAGCAGCGGCTTGACCGAACCGGCATCCGCCTTGGCGAACCGCCGCATCGACGATTGCACATAGCCTGCAGCCGCCAGCCTGTCGCGGGCGGCCAGGTAACAGGCCAGCCGCAGATCGCTCTCCCCCTCGCTGCCTCGGATATCCCCGGGCTTCACGATCGTATGCTCCCGCGTGTAGAGCGGGTAGATGAAGATTTCTTCCGGGTCATACGCGAGCGCACGCTCCAGCGAATACATCCATGACTCCACCGTCTGCCCGGGCAGGCCATAGATCAGGTCCAGGTTCAGCACCGGGAACCTGTAAGCCTTCAATAAGTCTAGCGCACGCTCCACCTCGCGGGGCTTCTGCGGGCGGTAGATCGCCGAAGCTTCGCTGTCCACAAAGCTCTGAATCCCCATGCTGACCCGATCAACCTGCCGGTCGCGCAGAATCTGCAGACGATCGCCGGTCACGGTCTCCGGTGACGTCTCCACCGAGATCGAGACCCGGCTCGTGTCCACGCCCATCACCCGCTCCGCAATATCGAACAGCCGCTCCAGCAGTGCCGGAGCCAGCAGCGTAGGCGTTCCACCACCGATGGCGAACCGCGCGAACGGCTTGCGGGTTACATAGGGCGCCCATTGCCGCGCCTGCCGCTCCAGTGCATCCACATACTGCTCATGGACGCCGGTTCGCTTGTCCGGCAGCGTGAATAGATTGCAGAAGCCACAGCGCGCCCCGCAGAACGGGATATGCATGTATAGGAAGAATGTCTCCGCCGGCTCTCCGTTCCACAGCTCGGACAACGGCTTCGGCGCGTCGAATTCACGATAGGCCGTCTTATGCGGATAAGCATATAGGTAGGAGCGGTAAGGATCGGAGCGAAGACCATCCCTCCAGCTTCTGATCAGGGCTTCATCCGCTACCGATTCCAAAGCCCCGTCACGAGGAAAATGGATCATCCGGCCGTTCACATCCTTTCCAGCGCGGAGCCTAAGCCTTGCGCGGTCTCCGTCGCTCATAAAATAAATTCACGGTAAGGCACATTCCAGACGGCTTCATGCGCCAGCCGGTGTCCATGGTATCCGTCTTCGCCGTAGGTAGTTCCATGATCGGAGAACGCCATGCAGAACACCGGGCGCTTCCTCGCCCGCAGCGCCTCGAACAGCCGGCCGAGCTCGCCGTCCACATACCGCAGTGCGGCCCGCTGCGTCTCCACGGAATCCGCCTTGGCCCCGGGAACAAAATAATGATTCGGCCCGTGAATCGCAGATACGTTCAGGAACAAAAACAGCCGCTCCTCAGAGCCGGCGCGATCCAGAAGCTTTAACGCGTGGTTCACCTGATGCTCCGTGGAACGAGGATTGGTGACGCCGAACGTCATCCGCCAGTAGCTCTCCATGAAGTAGCCCGGCAGCACGCGCGCCAGCGGTACTTTCTTGGTGAAAAAAATGACCCCGCCGATACACATCGTCCGGTAGCCTTCGGCCTGAAGTCCGGATACAATATCCGGTGTATCAAACAGCCATGTATGCGGATGCGTTTTCAGTCCGGTATTGCGCGAGTGAAACAGCCGCACATGCGAGGCCTTGTCCGTATTGGCAGGGGTCGGGAGGAATCCGCCGAAGAAGGCGTGATGGGCCGCATAGGTGAAGCTTCCCGGCGTATGCCGTTTCTCCCAGGACCCTCCGGCGCACAGATTCGGACAATTGCTCTCCTCGAGAACGGCCGCATCGTAACGCAGCGTATCGAGGGTAATCATCACAATATCGTGGCTGCCCACGATCTCATTCATATTAGTCGTCAAGCGTTACTCTCCTTCCCCGTCATACCCGGCGCATCATCTGCCAGAGGTAGGGGTCCAAGCCCCGATAGGTCACCCGGTACAGCAGATCGCCGAAGGGATTCACATCGAGCACAAACGGCCGATTCGCCTGCGAGCCGCTGCCGAGCAGCACATCGACCCCGGCTGACCGCGCTCCCGGGAATGCCGCCAGCGCCTGCTCGGCGCAGCTCCGCACCTCGGCCTGAACCGACTCGTGCAACCCGAGCTCGTCCAGACTCATCCGCTCGCTGCGCAGATGCAGATTCGTGATCGGCGTGCTGCTCACTCGGGCCACGCTGTGACAGGCTTCCCCGTCCACGACGAGCTGCCGGATATCAAAGACCCGGGGCCCGTACGATGCCTTGGGCATCCATTGTTCGGCATGCGCCCCATGTGCCAGCAGCCAGTTCAGAATGAGGCGTATGTCTGCCGAGTCGGTATAACGCCGCAGCTTGATCGCATTATAGAATAACGGCGGCCGGGCCAGCTGTCGCTCGACGCCGATCGTCGTCACAGCCAGCTCCGCGCCGGTCGCGGGATTCCACTGATAGGCCACGACGCCGCAAGCCCCGGACCCTGATGCGAGCTTCACGAATACGCGATGCATCCGCCGGCTGCGCATCGCCTCCAGCAGCGCTTCGTAGCCATCCAGCGTTCCCGCTGGCGTAAGCTGCCGGGGCACCGGCACTCCGGCTGCCATCAGCACATGATGGGTATGCCGCTTGTCGAACATAGCCGCAATCGCCGCAGGCGGATGATGCCAGCGGGCAGTCGGCAAGACCACCGCCGCCTCTTCTTCCAGGCGGGCCAATAGCCGCCCATAGCCTCGGAACCACTGGGACGGGTGATACAGTCGTCCCTGCTGCTCTAACAGCGCACGCGCCGACCGAGCCGATAGCGGCTCGGGATCGGCTACGCCCACAAACGGCAGCAGCCGATCAGCCCGCTCGTCCCGGAGGCAGTCCGGCGCTCCCAGCGCGATCAGCTCGCGCTCCACCTCGAAGTGCTCTCCCGGCGCATCCAGCCGGATGATCAGCCCGGCTTCTCCCGACTCCCCCGCATGCTTCGGCTCTGCTGCCAGCTCCTCAGCGAGCTGCGCTAGCGTGATCTCCCCGCGCAGCAGCTCCAGATACGGGACGACTCGGGCCGGAGGTAGGCCCAGCCGACTTCTCGCTGCCTGAAGCCCGGCCGTGCGCCTGTTATCCGGATTGCCGATCAGCAGCATGGGATCCATGTTTATTCCGTCAGGGCCGGATACCGGTAATCGTCGTCATCCGCGTCCTGCTGTTCATCCAGATTCACGTTGAGACCCGTTTGCTTCCAGCGCTCCAACATCGAATCGCTCATATAATGATAGCTCAAATTCAGCAGCTGCAGCTTGCGTACCCGTTCGCTCTGCAGCAGCGCTTCAGCGCCCTCGTCCGACAGTGTCCCCATCGACAGATCCAGCGTATGAAGCTGATCGAGAATCGGGGAATCAGCCAGTGCGATGGCGATCTCATCCTGAATTTCACTGTCCTTCAGCCCTAGGTAAGTCAATTTCGGGAACTTGCCCGGCTCAGCCAGCGGCAATACATCGTCCAGGCTGCCGTCGAAGCCATACTGGTCCACGCCCAGGTACAGCTCCAGCTTCGTCAATTCAGGGAACTGGCCGTCCCGGATTGCCGCCAGTACCTCACGGCTGAGCCCTCCACAGATGATGACCAGCTCCTCCAGCTTGCCGTGAGCGGCAGGGTCCAACGAGAGCCCTGTGCTGCCCTTGATCGTCAAGGAGGTAAGCTCCGGATACGCGGTAAGCAGCGGACCCAAGTTAGACTGCATGATCCAGGAGACCTCGCACTCTTCGAAGCCCATATCGCCAAGAAACAGCTTGCGGAGCTTGGGAAAGCGCTCCTTCAGTCTGACCAAGGCCTCGACCGTTTCCGAGGAGTCATTCTCGTATGAACCGCCCCAGTCCCCGATGATGAGACTGGTCAGCTCTCCGCTAGCAGGACTTGCGGCAAGCTCCTCCAGCAAGTCCTGCATCTTCTTGCCTTCCTCGTACTGATCATAGTCAATGGACAGTTTTACTTCCTTCATCCCCATGCCTCCCCGCAAGATCTTGCCTGAATGATTGTACAAATCCTACTATAAACGATAACAAAAACGGTCCGCAACTGTTCGGAATCCCCAAGAAACTAGGCTTTTCCTATCCTTTTGTACACCTTAGAGACCACCCAGGCCAGAAGTACAGGAAAAACAACGCTGACTAGACTGTAGGAAGCTCCGTTTCCGTCAGGCGTCCTTTCATAGCTTTTCAGAAAAGGCAAGTCACAGGTATAGGCGATCGCTTGACCGGTCAGGTACAACAAGATGAACAGCATGCCTGGAGCGGTCGGTTTGGCGTCGCGAACGCAGGCCAGACCGATACTCCAAACGAAGCCTATAGTCCCGAGAGCCGCGAGCGCTTCGAAACCTAAACCCTGGCCCACAAACAGACCGATAGTAAATAAGAACAAACCAAGCGCAATCAGAGGCTTTTGAATTCTAGGAAAAACTGGCAATTTCCACTTGTCCTCCTTGCCGATTATCCGATAAAGCTTGCCGCCCAGCTTCCCCTATTTCTCCGTCAGCGGCACGAACCCTCCGTCTGCAACCGCCCGGCGCCCCTCCTCACTCTGCAGCCACGTCAGCAGACGGCCTGCCGGGCTATCCGCCGGCTCATCGCTGCGGGTCACCGCATATAGCAGAGCTGTGTACGGGTACTGGCCATTACGGATATTCGCGTGATTCGGCTCCACACCGTTAATCGGGACAAATCTCACGTTATCCCGCTTGTACATCTGACTGGCGAAGTAGTAAAAGGAATATCCGATCGCCTGCTTCGAGTTGCTATAGTCGGCCACCGCGTCGATCAGCCCCCCCATTCCCGAGGATTTCCGCTCCATGGGCGGGTCGGCCAGCTTCAGCCCTTTCATCACCTTGGATTCCATGTACGTCTGGCTGCCCGAGTTCGCTTCGCGCTGGAACGCCACGATCCGGTTATCATCGCCGCCCACTTCGCTCCAGCTATGCACCTTGCCCGCATAAATATCCTGAATTTGCTGAACTGATAAGCCGGAGATGCCGTTCTCCCGGTGAACGAGGAAGATAAACGCATCTTTTCCTAGAGGGGTCAGCTTCATCTGCACCCCGTTTTGCTTCGCCAGCTGTTCTTCCTCTGCCGAAGGCCCGGCTGCCAGAATCAGATCGGCACGCTTCTCGATGAGATTGACGTAAGCGTTATGCGTAGTGTTGAACCGAATTGCCTTTTCCGCGATATAAGGCTTATTGATTCCTGTCAGCCGCTGCATCGTAATTTGAGCGAAAGGAATGGCGGCTGTCGCTCCATCGATGGATGGGAAGCTTTCCAGCGAAAATGCCTGCTGCCTGGGAAGCAGCAAGGAGATGACGAACACAACCGCCAGCCCCACAGGCACGAGCGCTGCGCGCGCGAGCAGCTTACGGACTGATATCCGGCTGCGATAGATATGTACCAGTCCCATTCCGATCCATGCCGAGACTGTCGGCACGAAGGAGAGCAGCAGCCCGATCACCTTGACACGTCCGGGGTCCGGTATATAATATCTCAGCAGCTCGGTAACCGGCATGGCCCAGAACGAGTAAACCGAGAAGAGAAACCAGGGGGCCCCGCCGAGCTCGGACGTCGAGCCCTTCACCGAGAAGTAGATGGGCAGCCAGATGATCAGACTGAGTAGGGCCACGGAAGATACGGCCACTGCCTGACGCCACAAGCCCCCCTTACCTCTCACAGAAACCGCGACGCCATAGCTTACGAAGATCATCGCAATGAGAGATACATATAAACCCGTCACTGCCAGCACACTGCTATCCGCCCAGGTCGTTCCCGTGAAATAATCGACATGGAATTCTACAAGAATGCCAAACAGGAGGGTAAGCAGCACATAAGCTACCAAAAAGAACATCCCCCAGCCACATACAGACAGCAGGGCGGCAAGTGCCGAGCGCAAGGTGCCCGACTTCGAGGCCGCAGATTCTTCGTTCAAAGCATCGTACCCCCTCAGCATTGCCGGTCTGGGCTATTGCCGTGCCAGCAAAAAATCTGGAAAACTACGGCAATTGTACCACGATTCTATATCGGAGTGGAACCTGTGAACAATCCCATGCCTATCAGCGCCGGCATGCTCCTCTTAAGTTCCATGACCGGACTGCTCTTATACGTTCCGAATATACTAGACAGAATCTCCAGAGTCATGCTTGTGGTTTAAAAAAACTAACGTAAAAAGTCCCTCGAAAAAGGAAAAAGGGACTTTCTACGTTAGTTCGTTTCTTCATCTGACCATTCAAGCTCGCATTCCAGAATAACCTTTCCATGGTTGGGTGCCCTGCTTCTCAAAATCTAAGCCTGCGCTTGCTCCCCCTGCTTGCGATTCTTCCACGCCGGCCATACCTGCACGGCCAGAATCGCACCTCCCACCAGCACCAGCGCAAACGCCTGCAGCCCGGTGATAGACCGTCCGAGCATCACAATATCCAGAGCCGCCACCTCCAGCAGCATCATATTATTCAGCAGGCTGCTCTCATACGCACGCAGGTGTTTCTGCGACCAGGCCCATAGGGTGAAGCCGACCGCTCCATTCACCGGTCCCAGCCATAGCAGAATAAGTAAGAGCTTGACCGATAGGGGAGGAATTCCTTCCAGCATAAGGCCGGTCAGCAGCATCCCTGCCGCCCCTATGAGCATAGGCTTCAGCACCAGGTCGGCGGGAGCTGCGTCCTTCTTCGTCAGCAGATAGCGGCAAAGCGCCGTGTGAAGCGCGTAGCCCAGACATGAGAACAGAAGCAGAATTATTCCGATCGCACCGGCTTGCCCGGATTCCCAAGGATAGTTGTAAAGTGCGACTCCGGCCATCGCGACCAGAATAAGCAGCAGGGCCGACCGACTTCGCAGCTCGCGCAGCCACAGCGCATCAACCAACAGCAGCATCAGCGTGTTCCCGATTGACAGCATCATACTAGCCTGCGTGGGCGTGACGACATGCTGACCTGCATATTGAAAGCCCTGTGCCAGTACGAATCCGGTCAGGCCCAGCAGCGCGTACAGCTTCCAGGTCAGCTTGCCCCCCATTGCGTTCTTCTTCTGTTCTTCATCCGCCGCATAACCTGCGGCCGGCTTGGGCGATCCGCGGTGGAGCTTCATAGTTACCGCAAGAGCGGCCACAGCCAGCCCGTAACGCAGCCCTGCTAGCGTAAACGGTCCAATTCCCTCCGCAAATGCGTATTGATTCAATACATAAGATGACGACCATAGCAGCGTCACGAATACTGCCGCTCCGACGGCCAATAAACGTCCTCCTGTCAGCATCTCGATCCCATCCCCTTTCCCTCTGCTGTAACCGCCCGAAGCATGCTGCTTAGCAACAGCTGCTGTCCTTCCCGGCTGTATTAAGCATAGGCTTGAGAAAAGGGGATAAAAAGGGTAGACTGTGAGCAATATGATTTCCCCTTTTAGGGAGTGACTCTGTTATGCATATCGCCCACCATTATTTGCAGCTTAAGCGGCATTACAGCGACCAAGGACGCGAGCCCTTCTCCATATCGCTGGAGCAGCTCGCTGCCCTTCTCTGCTGCTCCACACGCAACGTGAAGCTGATTCTGAAGCAATGCACAGAGCTGGGATGGATCTGCCGGACCTCTGGCCGCGGCCGGGGCAAGCTCTCCACCCTCGCCCTGCTTGCCGAGCCACAGGATGTTCTGCTGCCGCTCATTCAAGCGCATATCGAAAGAGGCCGGTACCCGGAAGCGATGGATCTTATGCGGGAATATGCCCCGCAGTCCCCGCTGATGAACCGGGAGGTACTGGCCTCGATCTCTAGACAGTTAGGCGTCAAAGCGGCACAGTCGCAGCCGGATGTGGTAGCAAGCGACCTGCTGCGGCTGCCCTTCTACCGAGAACTGCCCAGCCTGGACCCGCTTCATGCGGCTAGACGCACGGAGCTTCACCTGGCTGGGCAGATATTCGATACGCTGATAGACTGGGATGGCGTCAGCGGACAAGTAACACCCCGACTGGCGTTCCATACGGAGTGTTCCGACGATGGACGGGAGTGGCGGTTCCATCTCCGCAAGGGCGTGACCTTCCATGACGGCCGTCCTTGCACGGCAGAGGATATACGCAGCTCACTGCTGTGGGCAGCCGGGCTCGGTAACGGTCAACGAGATGGCATCGGATTGGCTCCTTCCCGCGGTCCGTGGCAGCAGCTCGGCCTGATCGCTATCGAGGCGCTTCATCCCCGGGTCTTGCACATCCGGCTGAAGGCTCCGAACGCCTTGCTGCTGCCCTTACTGGCATCAGCTCATGCCTCTATTCTCCCGGAGGCGCCAGGACCGGATTTCCCCCGTCTACCCGTCGGAACGGGCCCGTTCCGTGTGCTACGCAACGATGCCGAGCTGCTGGTGCTCGAAGCCCATGCCGGGTATTTCAGGGGACGCCCTCAACTGGACCGAATTGAAATGTGGATTCTGAAGGAGCTGCTCACGCAGCAAGCCAGCTCTGCCAGCCTGGGAGGACAACCTCTGCTGTATACGCATCCGTTTCAGATTCATGCCGAGGGCGCGGAGCAGGCGGCCGCCATTGAACGGACGGAGGGCGGCTGTACCTTTCTGCTGATGAATGCCAGGAAGCGCGGACCGCTCCAGTGCGCTGAGCTTCGGCGGACCATCCGGACCTTACTGGACAACCGGCGCTGCATAGCGGAGCTAGGCGGGCAACGGATGATCCCGGCGATCAGCTTCTTCCCCGACTGGAGTGCTGGAGATGCCGACACGCCGGCAGCCGGAAGAACAGGCTTCCCTTCTGACCGGCGCATAACCCACGGTCCTGTGATGCCGCCGCCTGTCATCGGCCCTATCCAAAGCGCCTGCCGCCTTCAGCTCTATACCCATCCGATCCTGAACCATTCCCTGGAGCAAACGGCAGGCTGGATCAGGCATCAGCTCCAAGCGGCACACCTCGACGTGGACATCCATGTCTTGCCTGACGAGCAGTTCCGGCGCGAAGGAGAGACGGACGATGCCGATCTGCTGCTGCTCAATCCGGTCAACACCCCCAATCGCGAGTGGTCGCTGCTGAACCTGCTGGAAGATGCAAGCACGGGCATACGGCCCAGATTGCCAGCCGACCGGCTCGAAGCGATCGACGAACAACTCGCCGCCCTTGCTGCCGAAGACAATCCTGGCAAACGCCAGCCGCTGCTCCGCGGCCTGGAAGCGCTGATGCTAAGCGCAGATTCCGTGCATCTGCTCTATCATGTACGGCAAGTCTCCTTCCATCAGCCGGGATTGATTGGAGCGGAGCGCGACGAGCCCTACGGCTGGGTGGACTTCTCCGGACTGGCGATTCGGCCGAGCTGAGGTCATGAAGACTAACCAAGTGACTCTACTCGGAGTTCGGCATCCAGCCGATAGCTATGTCCTGCTTCGTACTGGAGTAACGCTGTCCGATCACTGAAGCGAACAATCGTCTGTCCCGTTGCGAAGGCTTGCACAGTCACCTGGGCCAATTGCCCTTCCTCCCAGGTAACGTCTACTTCCAGAGCCCCTCTTGCCTTAAGTCCCCGGTACGCGCCCGAAGACCATGCGGCAGGCAGAGCCGGCAGCAGATGAAGCTCTCCGGCATGGCTTTGCAGCAGCATATCTGCGATCGCTGCCGTTCCCCCAAAGTTTCCATCCGCCACATAGATGGGGCTCTCCGCCCCTCCGATACCTGGCTTCGAGAAGGTCAGCAGGTTATCGAAGCATAAGCTTCCGATCAGATGTGAAATCTGCTCATACGCACGTTCTCCGTCGTGCAGACGCGAATAGCAGCCTGCAAAGGCAGCGACCGTAAACTCCACATCCTCGTGGTTGCCACTCGATTTACGCCCCTCCAGGGTAATGCGTGCGGCTTCGCTTAGTTCAGGAGTGTGCTGCGGCGAAATACGATAAGCCGGAAATAGACTATGCAGATGGGACAAATGCCGGTGTTCCGGCTGCGCTTCCTCGTAATCCTCCAGCCATTCCTGAAGCTGCCCGTTGCTGCCGATCTGAAGCGGCGGGAGCAAGTCCATGGCCCTCATCAATTCAGCTTGAAATGGCTCGTCCGCCTGCAGCTTCTCTGCGGTCTCCAGGCAAAATTCAAACAGATCACTCACCAACACCTGATCCAGCGTTGTACCCATGGACAGATAGTGATGCACCTTCGTTCCGCCTGCATGGAAGGTGTTTTCAGGGGAAATGGAAGGCCCCGTTACAAGCCAGCCATACTTGGGATGTACAGCCATATAATCCAGGAAAAATAACGCCGCTTCCTTTAAGACAGGGTACGCCGTTTGGCTTAAGAATTCCTCATCCCGTGTATACTCGTAATGATCACGGAGCTGCAGCGCCAGCCATAGACCGCCCGTGACGTTAAGTCCCCAGGAGTTTTGCCAGGCAGGAGCCGTGAATCCCCAAGCATTCGACACCGTATGAGCCACCCAGCCCTCACAACCATAGAAATCTTTGGCCGCTGCTCTCCCGCTCTCCGCTAGCCGCTCAATATACCGTATCAACGGCAGGTGAGACTCGGTCAAATGAGTCGTTTCCGTCGGGTAATAATTCATCTGCGTATTAATATCAATATGGTAATCGCATGTCCAACTCATTCGGCAGGCCTGATCATCATTCCAGATTCCCTGCAAATGCAGCGGAAGAGGCGAGTCTGCCCGAGCGCCACAGATCGTCAAATACCTGCCGTATTGGAAAAATAAAGCGTACAAGGCCGGGTCTTCATCTCTGCCTGCGGCCAGCTTCCGGATTCTCTCGTCCGTCGGTAGAAGACTTCGTTCGGACTCTCCCACCTCTAAGCTTACCCGATCATACAAGCTGCGATAGTCAGCGACATGATCCGATCTAAGGCGCTCATAGCCCTTGGCCTCCGCGAGAGCATTCCTTCTTTCCCCCTCGCTCATCCAGCCGTCGCCCGCACCCGCATAGTCTGTCCCGAGCGCGAAATAAATGAGGGCTTCCTGGGCGTTCGCAACCTCAACTTTCCCGGAAGCGCCGGTTACTTGCCCTCCCTGCGTCTGTACATGGAGGCTCCCCTGGCAGCGAACTCCGCATTCACCGTCGCTATGAAGCCGTTCAAGCGCCTGACCTTTGAAGGAAAGCTTGCCTGTTCCATGCTGCTCATTCCAGCTCTCGAAATAATCGGTCTTTCCTTCCAGATGAATCGTGAATGACACGCCCTCCGGTAATTCGCTCCACAGCCTGCATACGATAACTCCGTCTGCATGAGAAGCAAAAAGCTCCCGGTGTACCTTCACACCATGAATCTGATACTCCGTCTTCATGATAGCGTTCTCAAGACTTAGCTCTCGGGTAACCTTCTCACCGGCAACCTTAAACTTCAATACCACGTCGCAAACGGGCAGATTCGTACCGAAATTCCCTTTGGCCGGCTCAAGCCACTCGCTTGCTAACCGTTCCCCGGCTTCGTAATCTCCATCGAAAAAATATTGACGGAGTCGCGCCAAATCCGCTGGACCAGAGGATGGCCCGGCTATACGCTCCCGTTTTCCAGACCAATACGTCGACTCGGTGATGTTCCAAACCTCTTGTTCGACACCGCCGTACACGATTGCAGCCAATCTCCCATTTCCAACCGGAAGTCCTTCGGACCACTTGGCAGCCGGCTTGTCATATCTTAACTTCAGTTCATTCATTACATGCTGCCTCCGCTCCAGAGTTTAATTGAAACCTCATGTCAACGATCCTGCCGGGTCCATAACAGCTTCTGATCATAGAAGTCCGACTGGGTGGCGGCGAATTCGCTTGGCGACACACCGACGATGCGTTTGAACGTCCGACTGAACAAATGAATACTGGAGAACCCGATATCCTCGGCAATCTCCGTCAGATTTTGTCCTCCCTGCACAATCCGAAGCTTCGCCTGCTCGATGCGCGCATGCTTCAGATAATTGTATACGGTAATCCCAAGCTGGGACTTGAACAAATACGATAGATGATTGGCCGTAATGCCCACATGTCGGCTGATATCCTCTTTATTTAACTGAGAGTCCCGGTATTGCTCGTGTATGAAATGAATGGCGCGCTCAAGCAGCGGCCAGCCTTTAGTCATTCGTCCTGCTCGCGTATGCGGCAGGGTCTGATTATTGAAGAACAGGTACAGCAAGTCCAGACAGGCGGCTTTGACGGCCAAGACGCCACCAGGTGTAGGGTGCTGCAGCTCCTTCTGGATAACGGTAAATCTGCGCTTGAACTCCACGCGGTCGGGCTGCGGCAGATGGGAGAGCGGATGAATGGAAGTGAGTTGCAGCTCCCTGCTGTCTGTGTCGAATAACTCCCCTGCATTCGATAGACCCACTTTATCAATCAAGCTCTTGATTGGGTCATAGTACAGATCCAGATGAACGATATATTGGACCAAAGGAGCATCCGAGGCGGACTTGATGATATGGGGCATGAACGGATGCATGAGCAATATATCGCCTTCCTGCACGTCATACTTCACCCCATTCAGGATAAATTCGGCTTCACCCTGATCAATATAGGTATACACATGGTCCCCATCCAGCCATTCACCCGCCAGCGACGAAGATTTCATCCTTCGGGCTGCCCGAGCGTAAGGGGAAATGCTGTTCATCCATTCTCTATCCACCCCGGTTGCCCTCCCTGCTGTACAGCCGATCTTCCTATTGAACGTTCCCCTATCCCCTGACCGGAATTCCCAACTGCCGTTCTACATAATCACGGCATATTTCCATACTCTGGTAAGGGGAATTCCCCGACTCGTCTACCTCGAGCGTAACCCAACCAGTATAGCCGATTTCCGTCAGAACTTCTAGGACGGAGGAGGTATCGACACTTCCCTGTCCAAGCTCGCAGAAGAAGGGCAGCTCCTCGCCCCGTTCATGATCTGGATTGTCCGGTCTAGGGGTCAAGTCCTTGAGATGGACGTACGCCACTCTGTCCCCGTACTTGCGGATGATAGCGGCAGGATCCATGCCCGCGCCCAGCAGATGGGCCGAATCAGGGGCAAAGTATACGAGATCCGGGTCGGTCAGCTCCATCATCGCCGCTACTTCGTGCTCATCCTGCACTTCCGTCCACAGATGAGGATGAAGGCAGGCCTTTACCCCGATAGCAGCGGTGCGCCTCGCCAATTCATTGACCGTCTCCGCAGCAATCTTCAGCTCCTCCGGCGTCGTGGGACGGCTGCGTGTACCGCCAGGTCCGAGCACTAGAATATCCGCTTCGCAGGCTGCCAGCAGGTTGGCCAGGCGTACATTGTACCCCAGAATCCGTTCCCGCGCGGCCAGGCTGCCGAAGCTTTCATCTTGTCCACCGGACGCTCCTCCATATAAAGCCGTCATGGACAGTCCGTAACCGGATAGAAGCTCTCGAAACGCTTGCGGACGATCCTCATATTGAAGGGCGAAAGAAGCCCACGGCTCAATTCCCCTGTAACCAAGCTTCGAAATGTCCTGTACCGCTTGAAGATGCTGCTGTCCCCAAGTGATGGCGTGAGCAGCTATTTTCCCTTGAAATCTTGATCGTTCGGCCATCAATAACATCCTCCTCTACCCTGCGGGATTGCTTGAACAGCCCATAATGGGCCGGTGCCTGGAACCGCTCTCCTACAGCTCCTGAAAGAGCTTGTCGAAGCCCGCCTTCGAGCGGGCTAACAGCTCTAGCGAGCTCTCCCCGCTAGCGGGTGCCAGCACTTCCTGGGCCACGACCCCGGTGTATCCGATGTGCTTCAGGCTTCTCAGGAAGCCTGTCAGGTCGATAGCTCCTTCACCCGGGTACAGCCGGTCGGAATCCAGCAGCTCACCGATCGGCAGCGGCTTCGCATCGTTAATATGGACGAATGTAATCTGATCCGGCCTTAACGCGAGCAGGTCTGAGGTCGTTAGCCCATTCGTATGCCAATGGTAGGAATCCAGCAAGAGACCTACATGAGGCACATGAATCGCATCGATCCAGTCCAGCGTATCCTGCATCGTCCAGAGGGTCGGGTTAGCCCACTGCGTGCGCAGGTGATGCGGCCCGACAAACTCCAACCCCAAGGAGATACCGTAAGCGCCCAGGATATCGGCGCATAGCCGCAGCCGCCTAGTTGCCGCAATCATGAACGGAGCAGCTGGCAGATCCGTCGCAGGCAGTATATACGTACCGCAGGACGTACATCCAAGTGCGGCTGCTGCTTCGGCCATCTGTACAAGCCTTGGAAGCCCTTCTCTGAACGCATCCTCCGAGCCGCGCCAGTCCGCCTCCAGTCCGAAGGAGCCGATGATCACGCCATGATGGGCTAACAGCTCGGCCGCCCCCGCTGTTCCATATTCCCCGGTTAATTCGAGCGGATTCAGATCCACCGACTGAAATCCAAATTCCGCCGCATGCCGGATATAGGCCTCGTTGGAGCCGATCTCACCGAGACCGGCTCGGGTCACTCCTCTAATCATCTCGCTTCTCCTTCCGCAGACCAGTCGAACAAGACCCCATTGTACCTGTCCTTATCCGTTCTTAGCCCCTGGTAGGCATCAGCAGCCTGCTCGGGCTTGATCACATGGCTGATCAGCGGTTCGATTTGCAGCTGTTGCCGCTGCATCAAGTCGAATACAATGAGTGAATTTCTCACCAGCGAGTGTTTCACGAAGCGGTCTGGCTCCGTCGGGTAACGCCATTCATGGGCCCCTTTGAACGTGATGCAGCCAAAGTTAGCCAGATGGGAATAGTTGAGCACATCCGTCACGTTAGTATTGAAGACTCCTCGCGGGCTGCCCAGCAGAATAATCTCGCCCTCGCTGCCGATATATTGGAGACTCTCCACAGCTACCTGGGGTACACCGGTAGCCTCGATATGGCTGGATACCCCGTTGCCCCTCGTTATCTCCATCAGCTTCTCTTTCACTCCGCTGCCGGCCTCCAGCGTATAGTTCACGCCGCATTGACTGGCGGTGCGCAGACGTTCCTTCGAAAGATCCACCCCGATCACTGTCGCGCCCTGCAGGCGGGCGAGCTGTGCAGCCAGATTGCCGACCAAGCCAAGACCGGTCACGCTGACCTTATCGCCCAGCTCAATATTGGAAACCCGCAGTGACGTAAACGCCACCGTGGCCATACGTGTGAACGGCACCCACTTCAGATTCAGCCCGTCAGGCACCTTTAGTACCACATCCCGGACCTCCACCGTCTGATACTCACAGTGACTGCCGTAGTGGAACACGACATCACCCGGCTTGAAGTCCTTGACCCCTTGTCCCGCCTCCAACACCCGGCTCACACTGGCATACCCCGGGCAGAGCGGAAGCTGGGCCCAGGATTCCGTTCCTGCGAGCATGGCCTGTTCCGTCCCGGGACTGATTAGGGAATAAATCAATTTGACTGAAATTTCATTATCGCCCAAACCTCCAGGCACATATTCCTCTTCGACCGTCTGCACCTGCAGCGGGCTCATGAACATCACTTTTCGGTTCTTCACGGCGCATTCACTCTCCCCTGATCTGATTGTTCCTCTCCAATGTAATCGTTTTTAGGGAAGATTGTCTTTGACTGACGTTATGATTATTTGTCCAAAATTACAAATTCATGATGGTATGTTTGCTATTCACCTCGCCTATTGGCAACTTGCATGAAAACTAAACAGGAGTAAAGATAATTGGATAAAAAAGGGGATTCGAGACGTATGTCGAAGTTACGATTGCAGCAAAATTTATAATCAAGGGAGACATGGGAATGAGCTTAAAAGCTGAACCGCGGGATTTGAAAAATGTGGATATATCGGTGTCCAAGTGGCAGGAGGTTAGAGCTGAGGAGCTTGATATTGATAATGTCAGTTTGGCGAAGACGACAATGAATAACGTAAATATGAGTGAAATGACTTTAAACGATGTTAATATGCGTGAAACTAAAATCTCGAACGCAAACTTGTCAGGTTTAGGCATTCAGCATGCAAATTTTAGCCACGCTGTTATTGATCATGTCCATCTGTTTGGCACAGAGTTTCATCATGTGGTTCTTCCTATGGAGGGAGATGGAAACTACAAGCCCGATGGGCTATATAAACCAGTAAGCTTTCATAACTGCAACCTTTCTAATGGGCAATTAAGAAATTGTGATTTAACCAATGTTGAGATAACCGATTGCGACATTACTGGACTGAAAATAAACGGTATTTTAATTTCAGATTTAATCAAGGACAAATGAAGGGCAAAATTTTCTATAATACCAATATCATGTCGTAATTTCTTATGAGAATACCGCATCGAATTAGAAAAATATGTTGGTCAAATCATGCCTGTTTACTGTGATCGACAGTAACACCAAACTTCGGCTTTCTGCTTATTCTTCTTAAGCTAACTGGCAGTTATTTTCGATATCACTTATTAACAGGAAGGAAGTCAATTGTGCTATTTCGAAAAGCTATTACAACCGATATACCGCAATTAATTAATTTTCGTAAGATATTGTTATGTAATGAGGATAACAGTAGTATGGATGAAGCATTTAGAAATTACTTTGATTCCTCATTATCGGACAAGTCACTCGTTGCATGGGTTGCTGAAGATGACGGAGTAGTTGTATCATCAGTATGTTTTTGCTTATGTCGATTTGCACCAAGATTTGAGAATCCTTCTGGATTGGTTGCATATATGACTAATGTTTTCACAATCCCAAATTACCGTCGTCAAGGTATAGTATCCAGACTTGTTAGTGAAGCAGTAGGAGATTTGAAGACGCAGGGAATTAGAAAAATTCTGCTTCATTCGTCTGATATGGCAAAACCGATGTATGAAGGTCTTGGTTTTATTGAAGGAAAAAACTATATGTCAATGAATATTTAATAAGGATGTTGGGAAACTTTCTGTCAGGGACTCCACCGTTTTAAACAGCACGGTGAAGCGTATAAAAAGGTTCAAGTACAATCCCTTACGCTATCGGAGAACGATAGCAATAAACCGTCTTTTCAATGAAGACGGTTTTCTTATGGTCAAATATCAACATTAGAATTTAACATAGCCAATAGAAAAAAGCCCTTTTAGAATAAGGACTCTTCTTGCAGGGACATAGGTTCAATACTAGGTTTCGTTCGCTAATTTCATCCTAGCAGAACGCCGTTTACCGTCCGGAGCTGCTGCGCACGATTAATTGGGAAGGCACGACCACCTGGACCGGAATGTCCCTTCCCTTGATGCGATCAACCAGCAGCTTCACTGCCATTCTCCCCATCAGCTCAGGCTGAATGCGGATCGATGTCAGCGGCGGGCTCATGTATTCGGCAATTTCCATGTCGTTGAACCCGACGATGGCCACATCCTCCGGCACGCGCAGCCCAGCTTCCTTGACGGCATGTATCGCTCCCACCGCCAGCGCATCGTTGCCGACGAAGAACGCCGCAGGCAGATCCCCCTTCTGAAGCGCTTCGCTCATGAGCCGGTCGCCCTCAGACGTCGACCAGCCGCCGACGAAGACATGCTCAGGGTTGAACAACTCCCGCTCCTTCATGTATCGCTCATAGTAATGCTGCCGCTGATCCTTGCCATAGGTACGGTTCCCCCCGATAAAGCCAATCTTCGTATGCCCCTGCTCCGACAGATGATCAAGCGCCAGGTTCGTAGCCCGCTCGAAGTCGATCACAATCGAATCGAAGCTTTCGACATCGGGTGCCGAATCGACAAATACAATAGGGGGACTATACTTGATCTTCTGCGGATTCAAGTCGTAAGGCCTGTCCAGGAAAATCACGCCGTCCATATCGCCGAAGTTCATGTCCAGCGCTTCATCCTGCGTCATTCTGAATATATCGGCCATTCGGATGCCGGATGCGGCGGACTCCTTCTCGATTCCCTGCCTAATCCCGTGAAAATAATAATCGTGCTCCTCCTGATCTTCCGTCAGAAACATAACCGTACCGATCTTCATATGGGACAGATCATGCGGATCTAAGCTAGACTTGTTTACCGACGCTTTGCGGCTGCGGGGCGTCTGGTAGTTCAGCTCCTCGGCGATAGCAAGGATACGCTGCCGGGTATCGTCGGAAACGGACAGGCTGCTGTCCCTGTTAAGCACCCGGGAGACGGTCACACTCGACACACTTGCGAGCTTTGCAATATCACGAATGGTTGCCATGACTTCACCCTGTCTATAATGTCAATTAATTCTTTATTCTAAACGATTTCGTACAAGTTAACAATTGATGAAAAGCCGTTTCAATCATTTTTTCAGTAATTTTTTAAGTAAATATGAACTAAAATGAGTCATTTCGCTAGGTACGAATAGAATTCATAGGCTCTGTAAGAAGATTCACTTATTTTCAAACAGTGCCGAATAACGTTAAAATAAAAAACGCTTTCTTTTTTCAGTGAAATATTTTATATTTACAAAGTGAATATTCACTAAACGAGAAGAGGCGAATTCCTATGTCAATCCTGTATGATAAAGAAAGCTCACGTTGGCTCCTTCAAGGAACAAACTTATCGTATGGCTTGGGCGTTCATGCGAGCGGCACTTTGCAGCATCTTTACTACGGCCCTAAGCTTCCTTACGTGACAGACCTGCCGGCCTCCGATCAAGCCGCCATTCATCATTCTTCCTTCGAGCCGTCCGGAGGCATTCTCCAGCAGGAGTTCCCGGCCTGGGGCGGGATGTACTATTACGAGCCTTGTCTGAAAGCGACCTTCCCGGATCAGGTTCGGGACACCAAGCTGGTCTACCAAGAGCATCATATTACGGAAGGCGCGGATCGCGACGAGCTGATCATCGTGCTGAAGGATACCGTCTATCCGCTGCTCGTGCAGCTGCATTATCGTCTGTATCCGAAGCATGACATCATCGAGCGGTTCGCCGTGATCGAGAACACCGGCGAGCAGCCGATTACGCTGGAGCAAGCGCTCTCTGCGACCTGGCATGCGCCAAGAGGCGACCGTTACCGCTTGACTCATCTGGCCGGCAAATGGATCGAAGAAACCCAGATTTATCAGGATGAGATCACACCTGGGAAGAAGACGCTGGAGAGCCGGCGCGGCAATACAGGCGGCCAGGCTAACCCTTGGTTTGCCATTGACCGGGGCACAGCAACCGAGGATCACGGCGATGTCTGGTTCGGTGCGCTCGCCTGGAGCGGCAACTGGAAGATTACGGTGGAGTTCAACCCGTTCAAGCTGCTGCAGGTGAGCGGCGGGGTGAATGATTTCGACTTCTCCTGGCATCTGGCAGGCGGAACCAAGTTCCAAACGCCTGCATTCATAGGCGGTTATTCTCGCGAAGGCTTCGGCCAGGCGAGCCGCAATTTCCACCGTTACCAACGCGAGCATATCCTGCCTAAGCCGATCTCGGAAGGATTGCGCCCGGTCTTGTACAACTCCTGGGAGGCAACCTACTTCGACGTCAACGAGGAAGGGCAGACGAAGCTGGCCGAGAAAGCGGCAGCGATGGGCGTTGAGCTCTTCGTCATTGACGATGGCTGGTTCGGTCAGCGCAACCATGACCGGGCCGGTCTGGGCGACTGGACGGTCAACCCCGAGAAGTTCCCTCACGGGCTGAAGCCGCTCATCGACAAGGTGGAAGCACTGGGGATGAAATTCGGCATCTGGGTTGAGCCGGAGATGGTCAATGCGGACAGCAACCTGTACCGCACGCATCCGGATTGGATCTATCATTTCCCTACCCGTCCGCGGACCGAGAGCCGGAACCAGCTGGTGCTTAATGTCGCCAGACCTGAGGTGCAGTCCTTTATCTTCGAGATGCTGGACAACTTGCTGAGCGAGAACAACATCTCCTTCGTCAAATGGGATATGAACCGTTCCCTTAGCGAAGTCGGCTGGCTGGAAGCGCCGCAGGAGATTCACAAGGAAATCTGGGTGCGCCACGTGCAAGGGCTGTATGACATTCTCGCCCGCCTGCGCGCCAAGCATCCAACTGTCGCCATTGAAGCCTGCTCCGGCGGCGGCGCACGGATCGATCTGGGCATTATGCAGCTGACCGATCAGGTCTGGACCAGTGACAATACCGACCCTTACGAGCGCCTCTTCATCCAGGAGGGCTACTCGCTCGCTTACTCCGCTCAGGCGATGATGTGCTGGGTGGCTGACGCCGGCAAGTGGATGAAGAACCGTCCGGCTTCCGTCGCGTACCGCTTCCATTCGTCCATGATGGGCTCGCTCGGTATCGGCGGCAACCTGCTGAACTGGTCGGAGGAAGAGCTGGAAGAGTCCCGCAGGTGGGTAGAGGAATACAAGGCGATCCGTCATATCGTGCAGAAGGGCAACCAGTATCGCCTGCTCTCCCCGAGAGCGGGCAATACGACGGCTGTCCAGTACGTCACGGAGGATCAGCGCGAGTCGGTACTCATCGCCCTGATGCATCCGCGGAAATTCCAGAACCCTTCTCCTCGCATCTACTTGCGCGGACTGAAGAGCGATGCCTTGTATCAGGTCAGCGAGTTCGAGCAGCCGCTGAGCGGCAGCGCGCTGATGAACCGGGGCATCGATCTGGACCTGAAGTCCGATCTGAGCAGCAAACTGGTGAAGATTACGGAAATCTCCGGCTAATAGCAAGCTCACTGTACAATTAGATGAAGGGGTGCTCCCTGAAGCCATGGTTATGGACTTCGGGGAGCACCCCTTCGGCTTGCCCGAGCCTCATCGATCAGGATGAACGAGAATAATGATAATCTCTGAATTCCTGAGGCGTACTGCCTACGCTCTTCTTGAACACGTACGTAAAATAAGCTGACGTTTGAATGCCGACCATCTCCGCCACCTCATACACTTTAATCCCAGGGTCCTGAAGCAGCCTCTTCGCCAGTTCGATTCGGGTATCCTGCACAAACTCCGAGATGGTGCGTCCCATCTCTTTCTTGAACAACACGCTAAGATAGCTGGCGTTCAGATTGAACTGCTCAGCCAGTTGTCGGACCGTCCAGCTTTCCTGAATATGCGTTTCAATAAATGAGGCGATTTGCCGGATCAGATGATGCTGCTGATGTTGGCGCTCCTTCCCTTCCTCCTGCATGTAACGGTCGACAGCTCCGATCAGAAGCTCGATCACTTGCTCGGTCTCGGTACATTCCAGCAATTGGCGCCACATGACCAGGTTCGTTTCGTTGTCTGCGGCGTCCTTGGCCTTCAGCATCCGAATAAGCTCGCTCAGGAAGCTCATGCCGAGGGCCTGGACATAAGAGAAGGAGACCGGTTCCTCAGCCAGCAGCATGTCGAGCATACGTCCGAGATATTCACTAACCTTGGCCGCATCTCCCTGCTCCATCAAGCTGACCATCTGGGGGATAAACTCCTCGCGCAGCCGGTAGCTCTTGAATTCCGTCTCATCCAAACGATCCCGCCGCACAATCTGGCCATCCTCCACGAGTCTGGCCTTCGCCATCATAAACCTCGCTTCTTTGTACAGCAACGGCACCTCATCCCACTCGGTCCCGATCCGGCTGCTGCTGACCGTGACGGTGCAGCCGTACTGCTCCTGCATCATCCTCTGGATAAATTGCGCCTGCTTCTCGGCCCTCGCCTTGTCATCCGGCGAAGTTCCGGCATGCAGCACGACCATTTCATCCGGCCGCGTCTGCGTGACATACAGCGTATCGAAGTCGGATAGCCCGATGTCGACCGATTTCTTGAACCCGCTTCCCAGACGCATCCGCTCCTTCGCATCCCTGCCCGGTGACAAAAAATGATCCAGGCCGAAAAGCGTCACCTGCAGCCCCTGCCGGCAGTCCGGAAGCGGCAGCAAGTCACTCCAAGAAGCAAGCAGATCATCGGTCAGCGCCAGACCGGATATCAAATCACTGACGAACCTTTCCTTTACCAGCCTCAGGCTGCCTGATATTTTTTGCTCCAGCTCAGCCGTCTGTTCGATAATCCGTCGTGTCTTCTCGATCGCATGGCGGATGACCGTCAGCCTGCTGGACACTTCCTCCAGCTTCAGAGGCTTGAGCACATAGGCCTGCGCACCGACATGAATCGCATCCTGCACAAACTCAAATTCATTGTACCCGCTGATCATCAGCACCTGCAGCTGCGGATGAAGCTCCTTGGCCCGGACAACCAGTTCTATGCCGTTCATGCCGGGCATGGACACATCGGATACCAGCACATCGCATGGCATCTCCGCCAATATCTCCATGGCTTCTTCTCCCGACTCCACGGTGACCGGCTGCGCATACCCCAGCTCCTTCCACTTGATATAGCGGACCAGCCCGTAAATATTGGAAGGTTCGTCATCCACGATCATCACGTTCAGCAGCATGATTTTCCCCCTTGATGGACAGCTGTTCCAGACTGGCCGGTATGATTATCGAGACACGTGTCCATTCGCCTTCCCGACTCTCCAGCCTAAACTCAGCCTGATCGCCAAAATAAAGCGCCAACCGTTCCTTAATATTTGAAGTGCCAAATCCGTTGCCCTTGCCGACATATGTCCCGGCTTGAATAGCCTTCAGCTCCTGTTCCGGAATCCCCTGGCCGTTGTCATACACGCTGAACAACACCTGATCGTCCATCCTGGAGACGGATATGCGAATCAGAGCATTCTTCTTTCGGCTCACGGCACCATGCATATAGCAGTTCTCTACAATTGGCTGCAGCATGGTTTTGAGTGTATACAGCCCACCGACACCTTCCTCGATATCCCATTCGATGCGTACGCGGCCCATGTAACGAAACTGCTGAATATCCAGATACGCCTTCACGTGCTGAAGCTCGTCATGAATCGGAATCATGCCGGTCCGGTTGTTGAGCGTAAGCCTGTAGAAGGTCGTCAAGGCATCGATAATGCGGATCTGCTCCTCATCTCCGGCATCGAGCGCCCGCCAACGCAGCAGACTCAGCGAATTGTACACAAAGTGCGGATTAATTTGCGCCTGCAGCGCTTTAAACTCCAGCTCCTTCTCCAGCTTGCCTGCCTGCGTGATATCGTCGACCAGCTTCCCGATCTGCTGGGACATGGAGCCAAACATCCTCTCCAGCTCCCCCAGCTCATCCTGATGCGCATTGCGAACACTAACTTCGAATTCCCCCCGCGAGAGGTTGCTCATTCTGCCGCCTAGCTTGCGGATACGAGATACAATATTTTTGACGATCGTCATCATCAGAAAAGTGGACAGCAGCAGGAAGAATAGCGTTATGGCAGAAATAAGCACGAGCACCGTGACGTTCTGTGTATCAAAGTATTTCATCGGAATAAGCGCGACAACCTGCCAGCCTGAAGAAAGCGGCTTCATAATTTGCAGCTCGTGAGTTGCCGCAAGATTAACGTCCCTATCCGTTATCTTCTCTTTCCCCAAGGCATCGTACAAGAGACTGCCCCCGATTTTGGAGCGATCGGTTGCGGCGAGGATCCGTTGTTCGCTGTCAATGACATACAGACTGCCCCGTCCCTTGAACGGCTGGGACAGCATTTCGCTGAATACGGTATCATAATTAAGCAAAATATAAACCATGCCTAGCGCAGTCCCGCTGTCATCAATCATTTTGCGGGTAATGACAATCTGGTCCGGATGATCGGGCGCATTGCTCCAGCGCAGTGAACTAGTAAATTGTACGGCCTCCTTGTACCAGATCCGTTCATCCTTACCGGCCAGCATTCGCCCCTCTGGCCGCCACAACAGCTGCCCATCCTGCACCAGCGTTTCATTCGTATGATAGATGCGGAAGTCGGCAATACCCGGCAAATATTTGCTCGTAAACAGAAAGGTGCGGTCTACATAGTTAACGGTATCGACAATTTCGGGCATATCGTCATACTTCCGGCCAAGTCTCGCGATCAGCTCGTTATCAGTCGCCGTGCGCACCGCGAGCAGATCATAGCTTTGCTTGCCGAAATCAACATTGCGGGCCGTTTGCCGTACTACTTCATCCATCGTGATCAGATAGCTGTTCTGATAGCTTTGAATGACAAAGAAGAGAGCTGCCCCGCTTAACAGCAGCGTTGGAACCAACAAAATCAGAACATACATCACCAGCACCTTACCGCGCAGGTTCATACTGCGGGTAAAGCGAATGGTCATTCTCTCCAACCACGATTGCAAGGCTCGGCCCCTCCTTTGTACAGCCAAAGTATACCGCATCCCTCATACACAGGGAACGACAAGGCCTTCCAGTTATGGAGCCCTCACCCTCACATCATTGGAAAGAGAAGCCGTCATCCGACGGCTCCTCCTCCCTTCATACCCAATCATAACTCAACCCTTGGCCCCTTGGGCCAGCGTTTCCTGCCATTCCTTCTTGAGGTCGCTCCAATGCGCACGTTTCTCCAACGCACCCTGGAAGTCTGTCCATGCCTGTTCAAATTCGTTGTCCGTCTTGGCCATAAGCAGCTTCGCTTTGTATTCTTTACGGACATTTTCCAGCTCAGGCAAATATTTTTCCCACAGGCCGCCAGGCTTAGCCTTTACCCGATCTTGCGGCTCTGCCACGCGAACGGCTCCCATCTTACCAATTTGCTGCGAGAAATCGATGGTTTTCTGGCGTCCCTTCGGACTCATAATCTCATAGTTCCACCAGGGATACCAATCATTGTTGTAGGAAGCGATGGAGAACAGTCCCGAGCCCGCGCTAGCCATTTTTACTGCATCACCGGATGTGATCAGCTCTTGGTATTTAGGATCCACATACTTCCATTTGCCGAGCGGCTTGTCCACCCAATTCCAGAATACGCCTACCGGCCCATCCGTTGTCACATGCTGCTGTTCAGCCTTAGGCTGCAGCGTGTAGTCTACAAATTTTAGAATGGCGCTTACATTTTTCGTATTTTTGCTAATGTAAAGATCATTGCCTGGGTATGGATTCACGATTTGGTTGAAGCCAAGCCGCTCTACGCCATCGACCTTCGGATATGGAATGGTCTCATAGAACCAAGCCGGTTCAGTTGGACCGTCAAGCGATTCCCACAGCAGATGATCAATGTTGAAAAAGCCTCCGACATTCATCGCAACTCGGCCTGTTTTATTTTTCTCCTTATAGCGCTCTTTCTTGTCGGTAATCACTTCATGGTCGATCAGATTTTCACGGTACATCTTATTCATCCACTTATAGGCCGCTTTGTATTGCGGATTATCGTAAATAAATGCATAGTCGCTCCCCTTCTTCTCCACGGGGATCACCCCGCCTGCCGTCGAAGTGGTTACGCCAAATGTACTTAGAATCACATTCTCATCATTGGCATCCGACAAGAAGCTGAGCGGAAGAAGCGGTTTGCCCGATGCGTCGGTTTGTTTGGCCGCAAGACGCATATACTTCTCGATACCTTCCAAGGTGGCAAGCTCTTCCTTCTTCATGCCGGTTTTCTCCAGCACATCGGTACGAATGAACCATCCCAGGGAAGCCCAGCCCGGCCATGGCTTATCGGGGTTTTGGTCGAACCAGGTCGGGATGGACCAGATGTGACCGTCCTTGTCCTTCATGGCCTCCAGGTATTGCTTCGGAATCGAGGCCAGCCCGGGATACTTGTCAGGCTGATTAAAGTACTCCTCCAACGGAAGAATACTGCCCGAGCGAATCATGGAGGTATTGACGATATCGCTTCGGCTGAACAAAGCCGCGTCCTCGAAGCCCCCCGTGTTCAGCTTCAGATTGAGCGCCGTCACGGCATCCCCCTGTGTAGCTTCCACCTTAACATCAATGCCCGGCTCGTGCTCTCTCCAATATTTTTGCACCATACTGTCATTGTTAACGGTCGCCGTCCAACCCAGCCACAGCTTGAAGGCCTTGCTGTTTCCGTTGTCCGAAGCGGTTCCGCCAGGTGTTGTCCCCTTCCCTCCTGCTGGAGCATTGCTGGCAGAGCAAGCCGTCAGCCCCAGCATGAGCGCAGCCAATGCAGCCGTCATGCTTTTCCTTACCGTGATCTTCTTCATACGAGCACTTTCCCCTTTCTGTCTTTTCATTATATATGGTGTTCCCCTACACCCGTTGAGGACATTTTCCTATCTTAGGTGACTTGCCGATGGATGACGGAAGCACTAGCCCTTGACAGAGCCGATCAGTACCCCCTTGACAAAGTAACGCTGCAAGAAAGGATATACGCACAGAATCGGAATGGCGCTCACCATGACTGTCGCCATCTTGACCGACATTAACGTCACACTCGCCATGTTCGTGCCTCTGACCAGTGCCTCCATGTTGTTGTTGCCGCCAAGAACGGCCGACATGTCCTGTGCCGACAGCAATTGTTGGAGAAACGTCTGTACAGGAATCAGCTTCTGGTCCGATACAAAGAACGCGCCGGCAAACCAATCGTTCCAGTGCATGACAGCGGTGAACAATCCAATCGCCGCCAGCATCGGCTTGGACAGCGGCAAGATGATCGACCAGAGTACCCGGAACGGATGGGCACCGTCTATTTCGGCCGATTCGATCAAGGCATCGGGAATGCCCTGGATAAACTTCATCATCACGAACATATTCCATGCCGAGAATGCGCTTGGCAGGATGTACACCCAGAACGAGTTAATGAGCGAAAGATTATACAACTGGATATACAAAGGAATAAGTCCGCCATTAAATAACATCGTGATCAGTACATAACCAAGCAGCACCCTACGGAGTGGCAAGCTGCGGAAGGACAAGCCGAACGCAACGAGCATCGTAACAGACAGGCCCACAATCGTCCCCACAATCGTCCGTGCAATCGTCACCCAATAAGCTTGCCGTATCACTTCATTGCCGAGCACAACCTGAAAATTATATAGTGTAAACTCACGCGGCCACAGATACACGCCACCCTTAGCTGCATCGCTCCCTGTATTCAGCGAGATGGCCAACATATACAAGAAAGGATAGATGACCGAGACACACAGCAGTAACAAAAGTGCCGTGATGATGACTTGAGCGGCTTTATCACCAAATGAACGTTTCATACGTTACCAGAGACCCTCCCCGTTTATTTTGCGCGACAGTTGATTGGTTATCAGCACGAGAATCAAGCTGATCGCGGAGGAAAGCAGGCCCACGGCCGTTGCCATTCCGAAATATCCTTGCTGAAGCCCGTTGCGCAAAATATAAGTATCCAGGACGTCCGCAACCGGCTGGTTGGCCGGATTCATTAGTGGATAAATTTGATCCATACCGACGTTAATTAAACTTGGCATGCTCAGGATCAGTACGATGGAGATTGTGGGCATAATGCCCGGCAGCGTAATGTGGCGGATTTGCGACATTCTGCCCGCTCCTTCCACCTTGGCCGCCTCATAGAGCTGTGGATCGATGGTCGTAATGGCAGCCAAATACAAGATCGTGTTCCAGCCGACTTCCTTCCAAAGACTGCTCACCACGACCATCGGGCGAAACCAGTCCGTGGAGCCGAGGAAGAAGATCGGATCTTTACCGGCCTTACGCACCAGCTCATTGACGAGTCCGCCGTCGAGCGTCAGCAGCGACTGAAGAATGTAAGCGACAACAATCCAGGAAAAGAAATGCGGCAGATAGCTGACGGACTGAACGAACCGTTTGTACCCGTTATGTCTCACTTCATTAATTAGAAGGGCGAGCAAGATGGGCGCCGGAAAGCCGAATACGAACTTGAGCAGCGCGATGACAATGGTATTTCTCACCACCATCCAGAATTGGTCATCCTTCAAAAAAGAAAAATTTTCAAATCCCGTCCACGGGGCATTCCAGATCGTATAGCCGATATGAAAATTTTTGAATGCCACTTGAATGCCCGCCATCGGAATATAGCTGAATAGAAACAGCAGGATAATGCCGGGTAAAATCATTACGTACTGCCAGCGGTATTTGGTCAGTTTAGCAAGCATGTCATCACCTCTCGCTTAATTATAGGGCACCACTGAAAGCGCAACCATATAACAACGATTGGATTTATATCGTTTTGATTGGGAGTTGTATTATGCTAGAGTGCCCCTGAGCCCTATGGCTTCGGGACACCCCCTTATTCTCCTACAGCACTTCCCCTGTTTCCTTGAGCTTCACCTTCGAGGTCACTTTCATATCCAGCTCTGGATACAACTGCTTCCACGCCTCCGCCTTATTCTTCACGCTCCACGTGTGCGCTGCATAACGCAGTCCAAATCCGACAGGATCGAGATGATGCTGCTGCATCTTCTGGAGCAGCGCTTTTACCTGCTGGTTAAGTTCAGCCTCGAACGCTTGCGTGTATCGTTGAATCGTCTCCCGGTCGAGCTTGTTTATCCCATTGTGCTCCTCCTCCAGATCTCCTTCCAGGTTCAGCTGGTAGTGCAGATAGGACTTGCCCTCCGGCTCGTTGACAATCCGGTAAGCCGCTCTCGAGCGTTCTACATTCATCGAGATTACCCCCTGCCGCTGGGTAATCGCGAAGTCCGTCTTCAGATTATTCTTTGTAAGCAGCTTGTACAGGCGGGTCTCCTGAGGCGTCAGCGCTAGTACAATTTTCGTCTTGTCAAGCAGCACGGCCTTTTCGATGGTCAGATCGCCTTTTCTCGCCTCGACGATCGGGATGATCGGATCAAGCCCTTCCTCGCTCAGCCGGCGCTCCAGGTCGAATAAATACGTGCCGATAATATACGGCGACTCGGTTCCTTCCTCACCCAGCGCCAGGAACAGAGCATTAGCCGGGATGCGCTCTCCCTTCGGCTTCACCTGCATCACCGCCTCGGCAGTAGGCATTGCGACAGCGACCAGACCGACGAGCTGAATGTCCCTACGTCTGGAAGCCCAGTCTATGAACGGGGAAATTTCTTCCTTGGCCAGCCCTTCCCCGATCAGAATAGCCTTGGTATGACTGAAATCAAGCTCCTTGTCGACCTTGGACTTCAAGCGGCGAAGCGCTTCTGCGATACTCTTCGACTCCTCTTGGATGACCTCGAACTGCTGGGTTCCTCCTTTGGGATCACCTTGGGGAATCGCGATCTTCAGCAGAATGTTGTAGCCGCCCTCCAGATGCTTGGACTTGTCGAACCCGATCGCTACAGCAAAGTGACGCTTGTCCACATCCTTGAATCCGCATCCGCAGAGCAGGATAAGCAACATCAGAGCGAAAGCTGTCTTGCGCATAGCTGAACAT
Organism: Paenibacillus filicis; assembly: GCF_038070315.1. Lineage (NCBI taxonomy): Bacteria > Bacillati > Bacillota > Bacilli > Caryophanales > Paenibacillaceae > Paenibacillus > Paenibacillus filicis. The sequence continues at coordinate 54,274 of NZ_JBBPCC010000024.1, forward strand.
ACCTCCTTACGGCATAGACGAAAATCAGGACGTATAGCATCTCTGCGATAAACCTGATTTGGAGGAAGAGGATTCCGTATTGCTGAAAGGAAAAATAATCCATCTCCCGCAGCGCATACGTAACCGCGGCAAACACGAGGATGAGTACCACGCCGCCCCTGTGCGCATATGTGCTCTGTCCTGTTGGGGTGAACATGCTCTTGAACAGCTCGACCCCAATGTGCCAGTTAATAATCGCATTCATCAGCGACATCATCAGATAGATGAGATAGAACATGAACAACACGCGCTCGAAGACGAAATACACGATACGAATGGAATCCGCCGTCGAAAACCAGGGATAGCTGTGATTGCCTACCCCGATCGTCCCATGGAAGGCGATCGGGATCAGGAACGTCGTCAGCAGCACGCCCAGACTAAGCGTGGACAACAGCCATAACCGTTTGACCGGAAGCGGCTTCAGCACCCTGTTCAGGATAATGACGCTTTCATAGCCGGTAAAAATAAAAATGGCTCCGCTCATCGATGAGAAGTTCGGCGCATTCCAGACATGAGTTAGCATAGAAAATACCGCATCCCAGCTAAAATGACGGTTTAGCACCGACTTTACGAAGAAATAGATGATGAGCGGCAGATTCATCAGCAGAATGGCCTCAAGTGCAAATACGATCGTCCGCGAGTTCTTCAGTGCCGACCAGCAGACGATCAGCAAAAAGCCCGTTAGTATCAGCGTTTGAGGGACATCCGGGCTGATGAAGCGCTGGGTGATATCGACGAAGGACAGCAGTGTCACCGCGCCCCCTAAATACCAAAAGCACATATTCACCCCCAGCAGCACCCGGCTTAGCCAGGCAGGGAACACCTTGGCATAGAGCTCCGGCATGCCCATACCGGGAATTTTCTGGATCGACCAGGTAACCAGAACCATCATCGCACTGCCCACGACAATAGCGGCTGCAATGGACATTAAAGCACCATCGAACCGATGATCGATCAGCGTGCGCGGTACGAAGTTGATGATGTTGATCAGCGCACTGATGATGAACAGGTAGGCAAAATATTTGCTACTAAGCAAGGGTCTCATCCCCTTTTCGTTTGGCAGGCGGAATGATTGTGAAGTACGGTTCCCCGAAGCTCCGCAGGCTGGACAAATAGATGATTAGCGCAATGACGCCGAGCACGATGCCGACCAGACCCAGAACCGTCGCCAAACCAACAAACCCGTACTTGATGACCCGGATCGAGAAGTTCATCATGTTGATCGGGATGACAAAGTTGGAAATCGCCACGGCCGATACGAGAATAATCATAATATTACCGACCAGACCGGCTTCCGTAGCCGCCTGACCCAGAATCAATCCCCCAACCGTCGTAGCTGTCGGACCGATCGACTTGGGCAGCCGCAAGCTCGCCTCGACGAGAAATTCCATCATGATCAGCATGAACAGCACCTCCACGAAGGAGGGATATGGCACGGAGGCACGGCTTCCGGCGATCAGCAGAGTAATCTGGACTCTGAGAATCTCGGGATTGAACGAGGTGAACGCGATGTAAAAGGCCGGAATCGTCAATGCCATAAACAGCCCCAGCATCCGAAGCGTCTTCAGAAAAAATCCGACCAGCGGCATTTGAATCCTGTCGTCCATCGCCGAGAAAAAATCATAGAAGACCGAGGGCAGAACAATCACAAAGCCCGATGTGTCCAGCAGGATTGCAATTTTACCCTCCGAGAGGTTCTTCACCACCCGGTCCGGCCGTTCCGTCACGATCATAGTCGGGAACAAGCTAAACCTCGTAGGGGAAAGAATCTGCAGCAATTCTCCGGCAGATTGAAGCATATCGAGCTCCAGTCTATCCAGCCGCTCCCTAAGCTCGTCCAGCACCTTGGGACTCACCCGTTTCTTGTCATAGGCGATGGCGACCTTCGTCTGGCTTGTGGTCCCAATTGTACGCGTCTCAAGCTTCAAAGCCTCAGACGGGTAGCGCCGGCGAACCAGGTTGATGTTCGTCTCCAGGCTTTCCGTGAAGGAGTCGGCAGGGCCTTGGACGATGCTTTCCACCTTGGCGTCCGCGACCGGACTCGCTTCTATTTTTTTGGCATCGAAGAGCACCATGTCCCCATGGACGAATAAGAGCGCATACCCTCTGAGTACAGCCTCCAGAGCTTCCTTGGGATGATCGGAGGACTTGGACCCGGGGAATGAGGTGATGTACTGGTGATACCTGCGTTCATTGCCGAGCTCGTACAGCGGCTTGACGACGGATTGCTTGATCGTAAGGGAATCGCACAAGGAAGTCATATAGATCAGATCGACGGACCCGGCGTCCGTCACGAGCTTCCGGCTCTCCACATCGGCGCTATCCGCCAATTCTCCGAGAATCCATTCTTTAGGGTTACCGCGGTGAGCGTCCATCACGTTATCCGCTCCTTTCCCCATTTCTTACCTTACAGTATTCCCGGCAATGGGGTAATCACTCTCCTTTTTCTCAAAAGAAATATGAAAAAGAAATATGATATGCTATCTTGGAACTGCGAATTGGATCATAATCAGGTAGCGAGAAAGGACATAGCTATGCTCATAGAGGTTATTGCAACCAGCGTGGAGGATGCCCGGATCGCCGAGCAAGCCGGGGCAGGCCGGATCGAGCTGGTCTCCGGATTGGCTGAGGGAGGGGTTACGCCTAGCTACGGGTTAATCTGCGGCGTATTGCGTGCCGTAACCATCCCTGTACATGTGATGATACGCCCCCACGCCCTATCGTTCCAGTATGACAGGTATGATCTGGAATCGATGCAAGAGGACATCCGGGTTGCCCGAGGCTGCGGGGCCGTCGGAATCGTCGTCGGCGCGCTGAGTGCGGACGGCGATATCGATGAGGAAGCCCTGCTTCCTCTGCTCCGTGAGGCCGAAGGATTGTCAGTGACCTTCCATCGTGCGTTCGATGAGACACGGTCGCTGGAGCAGTCGTTCCGCCAGCTGGAGCGACTGCCAGGCATTAACCGCGTCCTCACCTCGGGAGGCAAGCCGAGCGTGCTGGAGGCTGCTGCTGAGATCCGCAATCTGCTCGCTCTCAGCAGGGAATCGCAGATATCGATTCTGGCAGGTAGCGGCCTGGGTGTGGATTCCCTCGCAGCCTTCATCAAGCAGACCGGCGTCAGCGAGGTCCATATGGGCACAGGGGTCCGCGTGGAAGGCCGTGTCTCGGCCCCGCTTGACGCGGACAAGGTCTGCGCAGCAGTAGCGATTGTGAACGGCCTTCGCCAAGAAGCCTCAAGCCGTAAGGGAACCTTACCGGAACCATGAGAGGCAAGAAGCATTCAAATCAAGAAGAGCAGGTGAACTGAAATGATGACCGAACGTACCTTGCGCATCTGCTCCATCTCCGGAAGTCTGCGGAGCCGCTCCTCCCATACGGCTCTCTTGGAGGCTGCTGCGGAGCTGGCGCCGGCGCAGATGCAGTTGACCCTTTATGAAGGCCTTGCCGACCTTCCCCCGTTCAATCCCGAGTTGGACATCGAGCCTTACCCGGCTGCCGTCGAGCAATTCCGCGAGCGGCTGCGGGCCTCGGACGGGGTACTGATCTGCACGCCGGAATACGCGAATGCCCTACCCGGCGTGCTCAAGAATGCGCTGGACTGGCTCGTTTCTTCGGCCGAGCTGTACGACAAGCCTATCGGGCTGATCAGCGCCTCTCCTTCCCCTCAAGGCGGCGTCCATGCCTTCGCCTCCCTCGTCTTGGTCTTGACGATGGTCAATGCTCGTATTGCGGAGGGTGCAACCTTACTGATTCCGAAGCTCAGCGGCAAGCTGGACGGTGAGGGGCGGCTGAGTGATCCGGTGACCTCCGAGGCGGTCAAGGCGCTTCTGCTGGCGCTGGAGAGAACGATCCGCGTGTAGCGATAGGTAGTGGAGTCCGTTACGCCCGCCGAGAAACGGCCAGGCAAGCCCAATAGACAAGAAGCCGCCCGAACCGGCGGCTTCTTGTCTATTGGATATCACCGTATGTATAGCTTAGGAGCTTGCTTCCCAAACCACTTCTTTCTCCATAATATAGTCATCCATCACAAACCCATTTCCAATATCCGCGACTTGAGTACGTACGGTTCTAAATCCTTTCTTCTCATAAACTGCAATGGAGACCTCGTTATGCCGGTTGACCGTAAGCCACATTACGCTGAGCTTCCGAGTCTGGCATAGGTTCACCAGGAACTCCATAGCCTGGCTTGCATAACCTTGTCCCCGATGCTCCTTCTGTATATAAAACTTGCTTAGCAGCAGCTTGCCTTCTTCTTGCTTGATCCCCACATAGCCGATGTTGCTGCCATTGACATTCATGAAGTAATACTCGTAACCCTGATTGCGGATCTGATCCGTAATGGCCGGAACGGATTGAAACTTCCCAATCATGTAATCGATTTGTTCAACGGAGATAATAAAATGATAATATTCGTGCCAAATATCCGAAGCCAGGCGAGCCAAAGACGTGACTTCTTCCTCTGTCCCTACTTTTGGAAAAACCAATTTCATGAAAATAACCATCCTTTGAAAATTATAATTCTTTTATTTTACTCGCCTATTCGGATAATAACAAATTAGGGTGGCTGAATACACAAAGAGACAAGCAGCCCGCATGAGGCAGACGGCTGCTTGTCTTGGTAATAAGTTGAAGTGAAACATGCAATTAGGACCGCTAAGCTTCGAACAGGACTTGCCCGAGATACTCGCCTTCCCGGAGCCCGCGCGGACAGGCAAACATTGCGCTCGCCACATGTGACACATACTCATTGAGCTTATCCTGGCTCTGCATGAGCTTCAGCATCGGCAGGAATTGCTCGTCCGGGTTTCGCTGATAGCTGATGAATAGCAGCCCCGCATCCATATGACCGGTACGGGGGTCGATCCCTCCGGTGTACGAGTAGGCTCTGCGGTGGATCAGCTTGCCCGATTGCTTCGCCAGCGTGACATGGGCGTTCGCAGGAAGCTGCCCCAGATCGACCGGATCGAACTCATGCTTGGCACCGTAAGCGGCGCCGGAAGTCTTGTTCCGTCCGAAGGTATCCTCCTGGTCGGACAGCGGCGTCCGGTCCCAGACCTCCAGCAGCATCCGGATCTTCCGGTAAGCGAGATAGGTGCCTCCGGCCATCCAGGAGGGCTCCCCTTCTCCGGCCCAGACCACATCCTGGTAGCCTTCGGGAGTCTGATGCAGCTGGTTGGCCGTACCGTCCTTGAATCCGAACAGGTTGCGCGGAGTTTGCCCGGCTGTCCCGCCGCTGATAAATCCTTCCTGCAGCCACTTCAGCGAGGCCAAGCCCGTCGACAGACGAATGAAGTTACGGACCGCATGAAAAGCTACCTGCTGATCCTCGGCGCATACCTGGATACATACATCCCCGCCCGACAGCGTCTTGTCCAGATTCTCCCGCGGCATCCGCGGAATGTCCTTCAGATAGCGGGGCGCTTGAGCCGCCAGCCCGAACCGGTCCTTTCCGTCCTGGCTGAAGAATGCAGGTCCGAAGCCAAACGTGACCGTCAGCCGAGACGCTGGCAAATCCAGCGTCTCGCCCGTGTCGCTCGGTGGCAGCAGCTTGTTGTCACCGGACTGCATCGTGCCTCCGCGGGTGCTCAGGTCGCTGAACCGGGTCCAGTCGCGGAACAACCCGATAACCGCCGGCCGATCGGCCGCCGTGATCTGGAAGCTGGCCAGATACATGTAGGTCTGCTGCGGCGTGACGATCCCCGCCTGATGCTCCCCGTACATCGGGATTTGGCCGGCACCCGCAGCCTCCGATACCTTGCCGGGCGCTTGGCTAAGGCCCAGGATCGCGCTCACCCCCGCAGCCCCCATAGCAATACCCGATCCCGCTACGGCTGACCATTTCAGAAATTCACGGCGCGTAATTCCAGCGTCCTTCGGCGTCCTCTCCATAGCTGCCCCTCCTCTGCGCTCTATAGAATAGCGGCCGACTGGTTCATCAGATTCGACAGCTGACCGAGCTGATCGCTGATCTGGCGGATTTGTTCGGCTGTCAGCTTATCGTAGGTCACATACTGCCCGTCCTTCTGATACTTCAGCAACGTTTCCTCCATCGCCATGAATTGCTTGTCCAACTGAGTGCCCAATCCGGGGTTCTTCTCGTTCAAGGCCGGAATAATGGCAAGGTAGACGATCTTGGACCCGTTCACATTGGCAGCCAGATCGACGAGGTCGGTCCGGGAGTACAGCTCCTCTTCTCCGGTAATCTTGGACGTGGCCGCTTCATTCAACAGCTCCATCGCACCGGCCACCATCGTCTTCGGCTCCAGCTTGAGCGACTTGATCTGCTTCTGCAGCTCCTCCGTATCCTGGATCAGCTGATCGGCGTATTTGTCTTGGCCGGCCAGTGAATGATCTGCCCACAGTGCCTTTTCGATTCGGTGATACCCCGTCCATTCCTCTTCCTTCTCAACATCCGCCAGACGGGCATCGATCTTCGGATCGAGATCCCCGAAGCTCTCGGCGATCGGTTCGATCGTCTCAAAGTAGACCCGGGCCTTCACATATTCCTGCTTGGCCAGCTCGATATTACCGGCCTTCACAGCTGCGGCAAAGGTCTTGGTCCCGGCGGCCAGCTTATCGGCCTGCTCGTCTACGAACGCCTTATAGCCCGCGACCGCCTGGTTCAGCAGCTCGGATGTGCTCGCAGTCGATTCCTTGGCATTCTGCAGCTTGGTTAGCGCAGCCTGCAGCTTGTCGGCCGTAACCGTCAGAGCTACAAAATCCACCTTGTCAAAGGCCGAAGCGGAGAAAATCGGCATTTCATACTTTTCCACGTCCGTATACTCTAACGGGAAGGATTGCCGGACGGCATTCTCATACGAAATCCAGATATCATTGATGGACTTGCTCAGACGCTTTACTTCGGCAGTATCCTGCTTCTTCACCGCGTCCTGGAACTTCTTGGTTTCTTCCTGCAGCTTGGCGGTTCCTTGCTGGATCGCACTCTTGCCTTCTATAGAAGGCGCCTTCTCCTGCTGAACGGTTCCTTGAGCCGGTTCCTGCTTGGGGGCATTCGTAGTGTTCGGGGTGCCCGGAGCGCTGGTGCAGCCGTTAAGCAGCAGCATTGCGGCGAGTGAAGCGGAAGCTGCAGTAGCCAAAGGTTTGAACATGGATAATTCCTCCGATCATGGCGGCTCGCGCCTATGAGATGGTAAGGCTTCCGTTCTGTTTGCGGGTCAGCCGCTGCACAAGGAGAGCGATCAGACCTGCAGCCACGAGCAGCAGCTGCGGCAGCGTGCTGACCCACGACGGGTACAGACTGATAGAGAGAAGCTCGGGCAGGTAATCCTGCATCGTAGTCGGCAGTAGCCCGGCCATCTGCAGGCTGTGAATGCCCGACCCCATGAATTTAAAGCAAAGATAAAACACAATGACGCTGGACACCGTAAATACCGGCCGGACCGGCAGCCGTGTCCCTGCCTTGATCACAACGAACGCACAGGCCGCCAGCACGCCGAAGCCTGCCGTAATCCCGGCCGCCAGCTCGCCTCCGGACATTTTCCCAGCCATGCCGATCAGGAAAATAACGGTTTCGAGTCCTTCACGTACGATCGCGAATAACGCCAGCAGCGCGAGACTAGCCATCCTTCCTCCGGAGATCGCCTGCGAGCTCTTGGCTGACAAGTATTGATTCCACCGCTTGACATCCGAGTTCCGGTGCAGCCAGTAGCTGACATAGAGCAGCAGGACACTCGCCAGCACGCCCGTCCACCCATTGATCAGCGCATTGTTGCGGCCGAAGGCCCCTGATGACAGCAGGAAGGCTACCGCAAAGCCGGCCCCGATGCAGAGGATCACGCCGGCGGCGGACCCGCCGATCACCCAGCGCCGGGCGGCCGCCGAGCCTGCCTTATTCGCATACATCAGCAGCGCACCGACGACGAGGAGCCCCTCCATCCCTTCCCGGACCGGAATTAGCGCCGCATCCCACCACGAGTACGAGGCGCCAGTGAGCGGCGTCAGCGCTTCGATCATCCGGTCGACAATTGCCTTGGCCTGCGGGCGTTTGTCCTCACTGTTCAGGTAAGCATCCAACAGCACAAGGTCGCGCTCGGACGCATTGTAAACCGTCTGCGACCTGCTCACGATATCTCCCTCGACCGACAGCCACTGCTGCTGGAGATGCTTCACTTGAGCACTAGCCTCCGTCCACTGCTCGCGTCCGATGAGATCTCCAGCCGCTCTCAGCTTCAGGATATAAGCATCCAGTGTCATCCGGGTTTTCCCTTCATTGTCCGCGTATGCACCGTCACGGTAATTCAGCAAGGAGAAATGAAGGGTCGCAGCCAGCTCCTGCGCCTTGCCCGCATCCTTGTTCAGCAGGGCCAGCGACAGTCCGGCCACCTCGTTATCGATCTCGAGCGCCAGCTGCAGCGAGTCCTGCTTGACGGCCGCTTTGCTCGAGCTCCACCATTTCTTGACCGCCCCGAAAGCTTGCGCCGACCGCTCCAGGTCCCCGGTCTCGAGGTAGGCCTTCAGCGCTTCCGCTTGCGCAACGACGGAACTCAGATTCTCCCCATTAGCTGGCTCGCCGGCAGCTGCCTGCAGCGACGAAGAAGCCGAAAAAAAAAGGCTTCCCGCCAGTAAAAACACACAAACTGCCCCAATCAACAAACGGCGAATCGGCCAGCTTGTGTCTGACATAGGCTCATCTCCTTATATGTAATCAGAATTTAAAACATTAATTGAAAATGATTATCATTATTGTTAAATGAATTATAGGATCAGGCTGGATGGTTGTCAATGTAAAAATGGTGACAATTGCAGGCCTCATTTTCATACTGCATTCCGGCTGCCAGCACGATGAAAGGTAACGGCTGCAGGGCCCTCTCCGCGGTTACTTCTTCATGATATACTAGGCCTATGCGAGCATGCTTGACAGGCATCTATCTGGGGAATCCATGCAGGAAGCATCTATAGGAGGTTTATATGAACATCGGCATTATCGGCGATTACAATCCGGCGTATCCGTCTCAACGAACTACGTGCGAAGCGCTCCTGCACGCGGCACGGCAAGCAGGGCTTCGCATCGGGATCGAATGGATATCATCCAGCAGCCTTCACGGGCGTTCGGCATCTATCAGCAGTCACGTGTAACGGAAGCCTTCCGATGTAAGTATGGACTCAACCCTGAATATCAGCGGATGATTCACGAAGCCGGATTAAGAATAACGGGGGAAGATGCCCACGCTCAGCCCAGAATCATCGAATTGCCGGAACATCCTTTCTATATGGGCACTCTCTTCGTGCCTCAGCTCAGCTCGACTCCGGAACATCCCCATGGTCTGGTGAATGCTTTCCTCGAATCGATGAGCAGCTAGAGACCGGGGAACCCCTGAGAACTCCAAAAAGAGCTGCCCGGCCCAGGCAGCTCCTCCACGTACATTCCCTATCTGCTGTTAACCCTCTGCGCAAGGCTACGCCTGCTGTCCCACCAAATGGCTGATTTCCGCGTGATCGGACCACTGCAGGCGGTAGCTCTTGACGAGCGTTTCCCCATTCATGATGTCCTTGTCGGATGCACGTTCAAATCCCAGCCGCTCATACAGCTTCACAGCCGATTCCATCATATCCGATGTGTGCAGATGAAGTGTCGTAGCCCCCAGCGCTACGGAACGCCGTACGCTCTCGCGGATGAGCTCCGTAGCAATGCCTCGGCCCCTGACATCGGGCGATACAGCCAGCAAGCGGATAATAGGGGAATGAAGGTTCAATTCAGGCCTGCCGTAGGCGACCTCACCGGATATGTACATCTGCACACTGCCTACCACGCGTCCGTCGATCTCTGCGACAATCCGTGCTATCGGTCCATCGCCATCAACCGACGAGCTGATCGATTCGCGATACGGCACCCACCTTTCGGCAGGCAGCACCTGCTCGTATTGGCTGTAAGCATTCAACATGAGGCTGCGGATAACCTCCTTATCGCTATCGCGGGCATCTCTGATCAAGAGTTGGCCTGAATGAGTCATCGGTGTCGACACCTTCCCTATTTTTCAATTGTTATTAATTCCGATAATATTCATCAACTAAATAAGATTTAATCTTGGATTAACGTACCATTTTCCGTTCATGGTCGTCAATCGTCCTCTGATAGAAGTTTTCTATGAAAAATTAAGGTTTTCTATTAGATCTCCACATTCAGCCGCAGCGCTTGTCCGCAGCGCGGACAATAGCGGGTGTCGGGCGGACATAATGTACCGCATGCCTGGCAGGTCAACATCCGCGTGCTCTCTGCGGTCACTGGCTCCTCCGCCACAGTCCGGTCCGCACTAAGCTCCGGATTCAGTGAGGTCAGTGCCTGCAGCTCTTCCTCCGAGCCGGTGCGGATCAGCCGTAGCAGCAGCATGATCCCCGCCGCTCCGGCTGCCGCCATGACGGCTATCCTCAGCAGCCCGCTCGCAAAGTGGTAATCCCAGAGCGTGTGCAGCAGCACGGCAGCAGCCAGCAGGCCCGCCATCTTCATCAGCGCGGCGGCTCTGCCGCCTCCTGGGCTCCTGCGTAAGCCAAGCCATATGCCGACAGCAGCGATCGCCGTCCATGTGCCATGCCCGAAGGGAGAAAGCAGCCCTCTCATCCACAGAACCGCGAGCATGCTTCCCGTAGCGCCATCCCCCAGGAAGTTCCAGCCATAGATCACACTCTCGATCGCGGCGAATCCCATCCCGGCAGAGGCGCCGAAGACGACAGCGTCCATCTTGAAGCGCTGCTTCCGGCCTCTTAAGAAGAAGTAGCAGATCAGCAGCTTTGAAGCTTCCTCGATCAATGCGACGGATAGCGGCAAGTGGAGCTGCGAGAAGGCTTGTCCGTCCGAAACGCTGCTGAACAGCCACCGCTTTTCCACGAAAAGAGCCAGCGGTCCCGCAATGACGGCGGATGCTAGGAATACGCTAACCAGGCGTGTTAAGCGGAAGCCGAGCAATTGTGAGCTTCTCGCATAAGCGACGAAAGTGACCGGCCCCGCCATGCCACCCACGAGCAAAGCCGCATACACCCAGAACCTGCCGCCCAGCCAGATCGCCAGCAGGGTTGTCGCGAGGAACAGACCCCCCATGAGCAGCAGCACATCCACCCAACGCTGGCGGTTGGCCAGTCTCGTCAGCGGCTCTGACGGAGCTGGACGACCGATAGCAGGTGGCGCCTTGGAGCCGTCCTTATAGCCGTCTCCATCTGTCCATTGTCTCGCTGCAGCCTCTGCCAGATCGGGCATACGGATGCCCAGGGCCGACAGGAACTGCCGCTTCACCGGCTCGTATTGCTTCAGAATAAATCCAAATTCCTCCTGGCCCATAGACAGAAGCTGACCCTCCTCGAGCGCCGTCACCGTAGCCGTCCGCGGGACACCGGCCAACAACGCGATCTCTCCGAAATAATCGCCTCGTCCGAGCACCGCGACCCGCTTGCCACCGATGCGGACCTCGAAGCTGCCGGAGCCCACGGTATAGAATTCGCGGCCCGGCTCTCCTTCCCGCACAATGACCTCACCCGGCTTGACCTGACGCAGCAGCGAGATTTCGGCAAGCCCCCTCAGCTCCGAATCGGGAATCGACGACCAGATGGAAGCCTTGCTCAACAGACCGTGTATACCGCGGATTCTCGCTCCATAGGTGAGGCTCTCGTGGAAGAATGGGCTGGATGCCGATAAGGATTGGAAGGCATCCCGGTCCAGCCGAAGAGCGTCGACCGGTCCCGCAGCGCAGACCGTTGCCGTTCTTGGCTCCGTGGAGAGCAACGCGATCTCGCCGATCAGAGCACCAGGGCCCAGCGTAGCCAGCTGAACGCTGCGGCCGATCAGGCTGCGGGCCATAACCCGGACCTCGCCTGACACGATGAAGAAGCAATCGGTGCCGTCAGCGCCTTCTTTAATAATCGTCTCCCCATCCCTATAGCTCACGGCGCTCATCGTCGCGGCCGCGACCGACAATTCATGGTCCGGTACGCCGTGCAGCAGCGAATGCCCTCGCAATATATCTACGATATTGGCCATGTGCGCGCAACCTCTCTACATGGAAAAAGGAACCCGCCATAGCAGATTCCAGTTCCGTTTTCCTTATTATATATCCTCTATCTCATATTGCCAATGATACTGCTGCGGCTATCCTGCATCTTTTTGACGAAATTGGTCATGACGTCAAATGCCTCGTTGCGCTTGTTGCTCATGCTTTGCAGCCGGAGCATATCCATCTGCTGGGAATTATTTGCCGCATCAATCTTCTGCTTAAGTTCTTGAATCATGGAATCCATCTCCGCCGCATTGAAGCTCGTTTTGGAAGCATACTGGATCAGATGCATCTTTACCTGATCATGCAGACCAGCGGGCAAACTGTAAGGAGCCTGGCCCGTGCGCTGAACTCTAAGCTCATTGAGCAGTGAATTGAGCTGAGCCATTTGAGTATTACGTTCTTGCACCGCCTTGATCTGCTCCTGAAGCTGAGCATCCAGCAAGCGGGTACGCTCACTTTGGACAGCCATCAATGCCGTTTCGATATCCATGCTAGCGATATTTTGCCCATTGATGCCGCCGATTGCATTATTCGTTGCCCCTTGACCGATGGCTTGCTTAACTGAGCTGTATGCCGTGTCGTTGAGCATAATGCCGGCTCCTGCGGCTACGCCCAGGATGAGAGCTCCGACCGTGGTGGCGATTGATTTTTTATTCATAGATAAGTCCCCCCGAATCCAATGTCCTGCATTTGCCATGTTGGCTACGAGAAATAGAATAACACAGGTTGACCTGCATTACTGTAGCGCCGCACACAAAATGACAACATTTTCTCGGGTTGCCCTGGACTACCTCTCAATCTCCCTGTCCCGTTAAGCCAACCCCCGCTGTGGAGCGAAGAACGCCTGCTCAACATCAACAGCCGATAGAGGCCGGCTGTAATAATAGCCCTGGATTTCCTTGCAATCGTTGTACATCAGAATATCGAGCTGCTCCTTCGTCTCGATCCCCTCGGCGATAACCTCCATATCCAGATGCTGAGCCATGGAGATGATCGTCGCAACGATCGCTTTGTCATTTTTATTGCCGGTAATATCCTGGATAAAGGATCGGTCGATCTTCAGCTTGTGGATCGGGAACAGCTTGAGATAGCTGAGCGAGCTGTAACCCGTTCCGAAATCGTCCAGACTGATGCGAATCCCGATTCGCGTCAGCTCATTGAGAATCTGAATCGACACGGCCGGGTCCATCATCATGCTTTCCGTAATCTCCAGATCCAGATATTTGGGCTCCAGACCCGTTTCGTCCAGAATATCGCGGATGTAGGCGACCAGATTGCTCTGGTGGAACTGCTGGGAAGAGAGATTGACGGATACCGGGATCAGAGGACCTCCGCCCTCATGCCACTCCCTCATCTGGCGGCAAGCCTCCCGCAGCACCCAAGTTCCGATCTCACTGATCAGACCCGTCTCCTCGGCTATGGGGATAAACGTCCCTGGCGAAATAATCCCCTTCGACGGATGCCTCCAGCGGACCAGCGCCTCTACGCCGATCATCATGCCATCCTGCGCCCGGATTTGAGGCTGATAATGCAGAAACAGTTCTTGCCGCTCTATCGCTTTGCGCAGCTCACCTTCAAGCTCGATTTTTTCCTGCAGCTTGTTATTGAGCTCGCTATTGTAAAACTTATAGCCATTCTTGCCCTTCTTCTTCACCTCGTACATGGCAGAGTCCGCGTTCTTCAGCAGCTGGGTGGAATCTTGTCCATGCTCCGGGAACATAGCGATGCCAATGCTCGCCGTGACGTAGAAGTCATTTTCCTTCAAGCGATAAGGCTTCTGCAGCTCGGCAATGACCCGCTCGGCGAGCCGGGAGGCCTGTTCTTCTTCCGCCCCCTCGACCAATAGAGTGAACTCGTCGCCGCCCATCCGGGCCAGCACGACGTTCTGGCCCTCCAAGCTCCTGCTGATTCTCTCGCTCATCTCACGCAAGAAAATATCGCCATAGGTATGGCCCAGAGAATCATTAATATTTTTAAACCGGTCGAAGTCCATCACCATCACGGCAAAGCTCGCCCCGCGGGGCCTCGCTTCCTCGAGAGCTTGCTCCAGATTCTGGTTGAATTTCCGCCGATTCGGGAGCCCTGTTAGCTCATCGTGAAAGGCCAGATGATGAATGCGTTCCTTAGCCTGTTTTTCTTCCGAAATATCGCGGATAATGATGTACTGTCCCACCATATCTCCCTCGATCTCAAGCGGTACATTCATCACGTGCAGATCAAGCTGCTGTCCCGATAGAAGCTGAATTTTCGCCTCGAAGCTGTGCTTGGCCCCATTCGGCGAGTTCAAGAGTTCCTGGCTCCGGCAGTTCTCACGGCCTATGGCCACATCGATGAATTCGGCCAGCGGCCGGTTGACAAAAGCCCTTCCGTCGACGCCCGCAATACGGGAGGCAGCCGGATTGATCGCAAGAACGCGGTGATCGAGATCGACAGTAATAATCCCGTCCTTGTTGTTGTCGTATAGCGACTTGTACATATTTTCGTTCTCGATAATGACCGATTGCTGCCGTTCAAACCGCCGGGACAAAAACACACCCAGCAAGGAGAAGCCCAGTGCGGCCAGGGTGCCAAAGGCGATGACATAAGCCAGCCATTTCGGATCGAGGAGGATGCCGGACGATGATGCAGATTTTTCCCCCAGTTGAAACTGCGCAGCGTACATCCCCGTGTAATGCATACCGGCAATGGCGGCTCCCATCAGCAATCCGCTGCCAAGCTTCTTCCATACCTCCCCCTGCTTGCCTCCCCTGCGGAAATAGGAAGACAGGGCCAGGGCCGCCAGCGAAGCTGCCACGGCGATAAAGACAGAGAGTCCGACCAGTCCGGGACGATAGGTGATATCGATCTGCATCGCATCCATGCCGATATAATGCATAGCCACGATGCCGGCAGCCAGCATCAGACTGCCGCTCAGCCACTGCACGATGGTAACCTGTGCCCGGCCCACGATCAGCAGCGCGACCCAGGATGAAGCGATCGCCGCGACGACAGAAAGCGCAATCTTCATCACATCGTAGGCGACGGGGAATGGCAGCGAGAAAGCCAGCATGCCGACAAAGTGCATAGACCAGATCCCGAGGCCCATAGCCGCCGCTCCTACTGAAACCCAAATCCATCGGCTCCTTCCGCGAGCGCGACCCAGATTGCCAGCCAGACTAAGTACCGTATATGAGGTTAAGACTGCCACTATATACGAAAATACAATGAGCTCCATGTCATAGGAGCCGTGAACATGTTCCATCGATTTCCCTCTCCTCGTTTGTCTGTCATTCTATCATATTCCATTTGGCCTAAAATCCAAAGTAAAATTAGGTCCGATGACTCACCTTCTATTATATCGGGACGTTCTGAAACTTTTTTGAAACGGACTTGAATAGGACACAATCGCCTGCGATCTATTAATTATTATGGAAAAAAGCCACTTTTAGCAAGTGGCTTGATTGTAAAATATTTAATGATCTAGGGCCCGAGATTGATTATGACTTACTTCTCTTGAAATCCCGGTTGACATGAAATAACACATGCTTATATAAAAGACTGCCTTTCTCAACTTTAGGGTGATCAAATGTTTTCATAAAGCTCATGCCGATTTTTTTCATGACGTTTTTCGAAGGAGCGTTCAGATCAGCTGTAAAACTATAAACGTCAACAAAGCCCAAGCTGTTAAATCCATATTGTAAACAAGCCTCTGCTCCCTCCGTTGCATACCCTTTTCCCCAGGCTGCTTTTTTCAGTCGCCATCCAATTTCTATACACGGTGTAAAATCTGCCTCGAAGGTTGCCCTACGAAATCCAATAAATCCGATAAATTCTTTATTTTCTTTTACTTCCACGGCATACAACCCATATCCGCATGCTTTAAACTCGGAAACAATAGATTGATAGAACACATGGGTTTCTTCGGCTGATAAAGTTTTAGTAAAATAAGTCATCACCTCTTCGTCGGCATTGAGTCGGCTAAACGGTTCTAAGTCCGTTTCTTCCCAGTCGCGCAGCTGCAGTCTCGCTGTCTCCATATAAATCATGCTCGCACCCCCATGTGTCCGTTACCGTTTCATATTCGGCTCCGTATTTTTATCTTCCTTGTGAATAAGGATATCTCTTCTAATGTAACATGAGCAAATAAAAAAAGCTTGATCGCTCAAGCTTTTACACAATTACAGATTAAAGACCAGGAATACGTTCAACGCAATGACGATGGCTGAGATGATCCAGCCTAGCGTCGAGGTGACGCGATGATTCACCAGACCGCCCATAATCGACCGGTTGCTCGTGAACAAAATCAAAGGTATAAGTGCAAAGGCAATACCAAAAGATAAGACGACCTGGCTGACAATCAAAGCCTTGGTAGCATCAATCCCGAGCAGGATTAGCGTGAGCGGCGGGATCGTCGTAATCGCCCGGCGAACGTATAGATTAATCCGTCTCTTGATGAAGCCCTGCATCACCACATCCCCGGCCATCGTGCCGACCGACGCGCTGGATAGACCTGCGATCAGTAGGGCCAGACCGAAGCAGACAGCCGTAGCAGGACCGGCCAGGACGCCGAACTGCTGATAAGCGACGATCAGATCGTCAACGACCACACCCTGCTGATGGAAAAGTCCCGCGGCGACAACGACCATCGCCATGTTGACTGCTCCGGCAATGACCATCGCCAGGATAATATCGATAAATTCCCATTTGAAGATTTGTTTCTTCTCCTTCTCATTCCGCCCAACGATGCGGTTCTGCGTCAGCGAGGAATGCAGATAGATCGCATGGGGCATAACCGTCGCCCCCAGCATGCCTGCGGCCAGCAGCACGCTGTCTACGCCTTCGAAGCGGGGCGTAAGTGAACCGATCACGACAGCTCCCATATCGGGCTTAGCGACAAAGATCTGGAAGGCAAAGGCCAATACGACGATCAGCACCATCGCCGCGATCCCGGCCTCCAGGGAACGGAAGCCCCGGCGCTGCAGCTCCAGGATTGCGAAGGACCCGGCGGCTGTAATCAGCGCAGCCATCAGCATCGGGATATCGAACAGCAAGTACAGACCGAGTGAAGCGCCGATAAATTCAGCCAGATCCGTAGCAATAATGACAAGCTCGCTCTGTATCCACAGGAAAATGGACACTCCCTTCGGGAACCGTTCCCTGGCAATTTCAGGGAGATTCCGGCCGGTCGCAATGCCGAGCTTGGCAGATAAAGATTGAATCAGCACGGCCATCAGATTCGATACCACGACTACCCATAACAACAGATAGCCATATTGAGAGCCTGCTGTCAGATTCGTCGCAAAATTGCCGGGGTCCAGATACGCTACCGCTGCAATAAAAGCAGGCCCAAGGAATGGCAGCAGCCGTTTCATTCCTCTTGTATCTCCACGGAGCACCGAAGCCGCGGCCATTGTTGTTTTGTCATGTTCAGTCATGCGGATCCCTCCAAGAAAAGTTGCTTGTATGCAAAAAAATTAGTATCACACAACTTTTGCTTTGATTATAATCCCATCCTTTAGAAATGTAAATGTTTGATTTTAAAATTTTCAGTGGTTTATTTATGTGTAAGTTGGAAGCTACGCCAAAAAAAGAAAAACGCATTCAGGCCCGTTTCCGGCCCGAATGCGTTCAGTATGAGCTTGTTCGTCCATTAAGATGCAGAATATCCCGTCACTTCTCGAATGAATTTTTCCAGGACGGTGACATCCGTAATGTTCTTGTTGCATACGTGACTGTCTACACATACATAATTGCCAATGGCTTTATAATAATCCGATGAAGCGTTGGCAGGCTTTGTTTTCGTAACCGCTGTGAATAACGCAAGCTCTTCGTGCCGGTTGCACAAGAAGCATACACCCTTATTCATCGGTGTAAATCTGCCTTCGATACCCATGAACTGTCCGTTCAGAGGATAGACGAGAAACATCTTATTGACCGCAATGTCGACCCAGCCCAGATAAGTGGTGCGCCGGTAATCGATCTCGCTGAGATCAGGTATTTTCAATTTCTTAATTTTAGGAAAAAGTTTATTGAGCTGCTTTCCCGTTACTTGCCCGAAGTCCGTCAAATAAGGCTCGAGTGCCTGCAAATACTGCTGGAAATCTTCCGTCGTCTTCAAAGTCGAAATCTGATCCAGCTGCTGCTTTTGGAGCTCTGTGGCTTCCGGGAATGCTTCTGAAATTTTATGTTGAGCACTGTATCTAACCGATTCCACGACTTTCGGATCGGACACGGTCTGGCATGCCTGCTGCAGCAGACCGGCTTGTTTCTTAATAACGTTATATTGATGGTTTCTAATGAATGGTGTAACCATTGCTTTCAGCCCCTTATTATTTTAATGAAGAAAATAAGGTGCAAAGCCCATTATTAGAAACGATATAAGCTATTTACGGGCGATCAAATCATTGATCATCTCCGCCCACGCAAAGTATCGCCCCTAGTTAGGCTTTGCATGAGCTGTATCGAGTCGCGGCAAATTGATTTGCCATCTTTACCGACCACCTTTCATGTCTCATTATAAAAGCTATCGCGCTCAGCCGCAAATCCTAATTCTCACAGCCGTACCTGCTCTACCTCGCGGCGAGCTCGGCCAGCGCGCTAAGGGGGGCTTTCAGCTTCCCTTTCTTCTCCTTGCCAGCCAAGGCTTGAAGCTTATCAGCTCCGCCCCAGATGATATCGATCACATGCGCAGCCTCATAGCCCTCACAGGTCTGAAGACTGGCCGCGAGCGCCTGCAGATTGTCTGCGGATTTCCAAGCTGTGCGCTCCTTCAGCTTGACCGAATCTGTACAGCCCAGCAAGCAAGCCGTCAGAGTCGGGATCGTGTCTGGATTGACGCCATACTTCTGCGCCCATGCCAGTGTGAACCGATCCTGTACCGATTGATGCTCTCGGTCCAGCAGTGCCATATATTCCCTCACGAGCGGAAAATACTCAGGATCTGCAAGTCCCAGGCCGAATACCGCGTAGGTGCCGGGCATGCCATTTTTCTCTCCCTCTGTATCGCCATACCATTCGAATTCCGCCATCGCCAGTCTGGCGTAAGCCTCCAGCTTCGGATGCAGATCGGGATACTGCAAAGCATTGGCAAAGAAAGAATGGGTCTGGCTTCTAGCCAATCCCTTGATCGGCAGGTAGTGCTTCGTCGCAGACTGGCACTGAATCAGATAGCTCTTCGGGAAGCCGCTGCTAAGCAGACGGATGATGAAATCCAGCGCCTTGGCGTAGCTCTCGGCCGACTCTCTCAGGATCTTGACCGTGATCGTCGCAAACACATCATGTGCCTTGCAGGTAACATGCTCATCCTTGTAGCCGATTTCCTCCGGCTTCCAATCGCCGCTGCCTTCCTTGACTATACGCGCTGCACGGTCGCTGCCTAATTCCTTTGCCCGGTCCAGATAGCCGAGACCGGTGCTGCGGCTATAGTTGGGCTCATACTTCAGGATAAGGATCGCCGTAAACAGCAGCAGCTCCAGCGCCTGCTCATCTGGCTCAGGCGCGGTCTGAGACTCCCGGAGCTTATACTCCTTGCGGTGCCATTCCTTCGCATGAATATCGTAATAAAGCGGAAGCAGACCGTTCTCTACCCAGCTCCTCAAGGCACTGATTATATGATGGCGGTGCTGGAGCACGCTCTCCCTGTTTCGCTTGTTCATCTCGACGATCCGTTCATAAATCTGGATGAAATCCTTGGCCGTCAAGTCCGGGTACAGCTCCGGATTCACGAGATGCCTCGCCAAAAAGAACGTCTCCAGCTCATCGGTTGGTATAGCGCTTGGGGGCTCCATCAGCTTGCTCTGAATGTATGCCTCGATGTTTCCAAGAAGCTGCTGCTTCTTGAGCGGACTCACGACCCTTAGCAGCACCATCCGGCTGATCCCTTCGCTTGTCCAGAACGTGCCGTGAACCGTAAAGGCAAAGTCGAGCAGCGCCGTCTGCTGCCGCGCTTCGATGAGGGGCCGAAGCCGCCGATCAATACGAGGCTGCAGCTCCTCCACGAGCTGGGCGTCCGTCAGACGGTTGGGCTGAGGCACACCCCTATATTCAACCTCAGCTATGCTGAAATCAAAATCCGAGGAGAATACCTCGATGCTTCCTTGCTTGTATTCGATACGGACAAAATCATAAATGCCCGCCTGTAAGGTCGTACGCCCGGCTATCACATCGGCATCTCTGATGCTGATTTGTTCGAACCATTGACTGATCGCTGACGCAATATCGTCCGATATGACATCCCAGTCCAACTCCTGCTTCATCGCGAGCTGTCACCGCCTATGTGTCTAAGATGTAGGATTGCTCTACTTCCCGCCGAATCTATGAAAGCCTTAAGCAATAATAGTTTATATTATCGAAAAAATACGCATAGGACAACACTCGCAATCGCTAGAGTCCGGGAAAACATCACGCATGACAAAAAGCCGCTGCCGTGTTGCCTCGCGGAACACGACAGCGGCTTACCTGACTCGAATTCTCCCTGTTTATCCGGATGTCATTCGCCCAGCGCCCGCTGGGCCAGCTGCCGGATGGCCGCATCCTCCATCGGGGGATTATGCAGCCCGAACCGGACATCCCGGTACATCCGCTGCAGGGGGTTCGAGGCGGCCAGACTATGGGCGCCCACGATGCGCATAGCCTTGTCCACGACAGACAAGGCCGTCTGGATAGCAACAACCTTGATCGCTGCCAGATCGGGCGCCGCCTGTGCATGATGCTGCAGATGCTCCTGCTCCCAGCGCCCAGCCAGGCCATACAGAGAATGCCGCGCGGACGACAGCTCCAGCTCGATCTGCCCGATCAGCTGCCGGACATGCGGAAGCGAAGCGATCGGCTTGTCCAGCGAGTTGGGCTGATACTTCTGGGCAAAGCGGAGCGCTTCCTCGCGGGCGCCTAGCGCTATTCCCAGATAGGTAGCGGGAATAAACAGCATATAAGGAATCGGCTCTGAGAGGGCCGATACATCCGATCTCTCGAACAGCTTGGCTTCGTCTGGAACGGCAACGGCTTCAAGCACCAGCTCATGACTGCCCGTCCCCCTCATCCCTACCATGTCCCAAGTAGGTTCGACTGACAATCCCGGAGCCTCCCTCGGGATCAGGAATTCCGAAATATGCTGAGCCTCCGTGTCGAAGGCCGAGATAATGAAGTAATCCAGTGCCGGGGCCAGTGATGCAAACGTCTTGCGTCCAGTAATTCGATAGCCTGAATCCGTCCTCTCCGCCCTGGTCTGCGGAATGCCTCCCCGTGACGGGCTGCCGGTAGCCACCTCCGTCTCTATGCGGTTCACTAGCGCACCCCGCTCCAGCACGTCACGACACAGCGCGGCGAATACCCGGGGCTCCCGCACCCGGGTTTGGGTGAAATGCATCGTAAACATATGCCAGCCAATCGCCAGTGCTATGGAGGCATCTCCTTGGGCGATACGTTCTTGGTATAGCAGCAGGTCTGTCAGTGTGATCTCCGAACCTCCGAATTGCCGTGGGACTGTCAGTACTGGATAGCCGATCCGCTTCAGATCGGCCACCAGGCTGTAGTTGAAGCCGTTTGTCTCATCGGCCCTTCTCGTTTCCGCCGCATGCCTATCCACCACTTCGCCGATGCGGCGAAGCCAGTCCTTCTGCGTATCTGTCGTTGCAAACCAGTCTTGTATGGAAAACAAGTATGCCTACCTCCCATTTATCATTTATTACTAGTTATTCGATGCATTTAATATGAATTAAATCATAGCACGAGTTCCTTATTTTGTATATTTCTTCCACTCCGTTTTCATTCTAATTTATACTCATGGGATGAAACTTTCCATGCCTGCTCTTCGTCAAATCTTCAATAGCTTTGCATTCTCTCGAAGGAAAGGCGGTTACCTATGCGGAATTCTTATGTATGGGCGTTGGCCTCAGGCCTCATGCTGCTGCCGAGCGTCGCTCAAGCTGCGTATCCAAGCCCACCGGCAATCTCCCTTCAGCGGGAGACTCCTGCGTATGAAAGTCCTTGTGTATGCGGGAAGCCAGTGCTGGGCATCTCTCCCCAGCTGATCTACATCACGGATTCTTTAGTGCCGCCAGAGAATGCCGCTACGAACTGGTACAAGGTGGCAACCTGGCAGGGTCAGAAATGGATTCAATTGCAGGAAAGCGACTGGACGGGCCAACAGGAGCCGGATAACTCCCTTCTCGTCCTGCTTCGCTCTGCAGCTCTGTACGATGAACCTCGGCTTTCCGCCAAGAGAGAGGATGCCATCGTGGCTCAAACCGTGCGTGTTCAAGCGAGAGTTGGCGAATATTTTCAGATTGATACCTGGCTCGGTCCCAAGTGGATTCGGCACAGCGACGCTATGCTGTTCGACGTTCAGGCTGTCGATGAGCCGCTTGTACTCCAGTCTGCAACAGCTGTCTTCGAGCTGCCGGATGCTGCCTCCAGACAGGTCACGGAGCTCTCCCCGCAAACGGTGCAAGCCTTTGAGCGGTCCGGAGCATGGGTACATATCCAAACCTGGCTGGGTCCCATGTGGGTGAATCCGGCCATCGCCCAGCCTGCTGCCGCTGTTCCGGCAGAAGCAACCATCGAGCTGACCAGGCCGGTGAAGCTGTTCCGGTACCCTACCTTCGAATCCAGATCACTAGGCACCCTCGCTCCTCAATCCGTCCAGGTCTTCGAACGTTCGGGCGGCTGGGTTCGGATTCACAGTGAGTGGATGGGAGATGTATGGCTGTACCCCATGCAGCCGGCAGGCTCTTATCAGGAGCCCGACCCGGTAATACCGGTTATAGTCACCGGTGGATGGAACTCGACTATCCGTGAAATCGGTGGGATCGGAGGCAGAGAAGCCCCGCTTTCCGTAGAGCTTGGCTTCCAGGGCTTCTCTTATGATCCAGAAGCACAGAAAATGCTCTTGAAAGCCGGAGACACCCTTAGTCTGGACGCTCATCTCTTTAATGTTACGCAGAATAAGCTGGAGCTGACCACTCCCGTCAGTCTGCGGATTGAGATCGGACGCGTGACCGGGACGGATATCAAGCCTGTCTGGCAGGCGGCACTGCCGGTATTTACAGAAAAGCTCCTTCCGGCCTATACCTTAATCAGCACGGATGAGAAGATCAGCTGGCAGCAGACGGATAGCCAAGGACTCACTCTGCCGGAGGGAGACTATGAGCTCCGGCTCTTGCCGCTCGCTCCCGTCACTTATTTCGCTGAAGGCCTGGAAGGTACGAAGGAGAACCCAAAAGAAGCGGAACTCCGCAATCATTACACGCGAATGCCATTCCGAATCTCGGCCCCCTAAGCACGAACAACTTTTCAAGCTCCGGGTTCCTTGGACTAAAGTCTAGGTAAGTCCCGGACCTTGGTCCATACTAAAACACAACTATAGGGCGTGTTACAATCACCGGATCTCTTTTATCATTAAGTGTAATCATGATTAGGAAGAAGATGGATAGATGTTGTCATTGATGGACATGATAAGGGGAATCCGGGAGGTTGCTTTCGATGTATACATTTGTTCAAGATAAATTGCTTTTTCTGCAAAAATTTATACAGTCCCCGAAGCAGATCGGCAGCGTTATTCCCAGTTCCAGACATCTGGCCCTGCGCATGCTCGATGCGGTGGATTTCAAGCAAGACTTGCATATAGCCGAGCTTGGCTCCGGCACCGGGGCTATTACCCAGCATTTGAACCGCATCACGACGCCGGGCTCCCAGGTCTTTCTATTCGAGAAGG
Source organism: Paenibacillus filicis (assembly GCF_038070315.1). Lineage (NCBI taxonomy): Bacteria > Bacillati > Bacillota > Bacilli > Caryophanales > Paenibacillaceae > Paenibacillus > Paenibacillus filicis. The sequence goes on from NZ_JBBPCC010000024.1 coordinate 78,004, forward strand.
ACCCCCAATTGCGTGCCGACCTGGCCAAGCATTATCCGGGCTATCATCCTTGTGCGGAAGCAACAGGGCTCAGATCCGCTATTCAGGAGCGCGGAGTCGATCAGCTCGACTGTATTATCAGCGGGCTGCCCTACTTTAACTTTCCGCAGCATCTGCGGGACGCCCTGATGGAGCAAATCTCGGTATCCCTGAAGCCAAACGGCCAGTTTATCGCCTTTCAATACTCGCTTCAGATGAAGGAGCAGTTTTCGCGGTATTTGGAGGTCGAAGCGATTCAGTGGACCTGGATGAATGTCCCTCCGGCCTTCGTCTATATTTGCCGCAAACGGGGCAGCCAACAATGAACTACAGCGCCTTAAACGACTGGATCCAGCATCTGGGCTATGCGGCATTGTTCTTTGCCCTATGGCTGGGCATCGTCGGCATGCCGATCCCCGATGAGGTCATCGTCATGACCGGCGGTGCGGTTACTGCCACAGGCATGCTCCAAACTCTACCTGCCTTTCTGCTAACCTACCTGGGGGTTGTCACCGGCTTATCTATAGGCTACGTGCTAGGCACCTGGGTAGGAGCTCCTATTCTTCAGAAGCTCCAGCGTAAGAAAAATATGGGCAAGTACTTGGAAGCATCGCAGAACTTAATCCGCAAATACGGCAGCGCCGCCTTATGCTTCAGCTATTTTCTTCCCGTCATCCGGCATGTGGTGCCCTATCTTGTGGGGATCAATAAAATGAACTTCTGGCGGTACGCCGCCTATTCGTACACGACAGGCTTCGTGTGGACCTTGGTATTCTTCATGCTCGGACGCTTTGTTGGCAAGGATGTTCCAAGGATCGGCACCTTGATCTATCAATATGGCTTCTATGTCATGCTGGCCCTCGTCGCAGCTGCAGCCTGCTACGTGATCATCAGGCTCGCCCGCGGCTATGCGAGAGGAAGGCAGTAAACACCCTTACAGCCTGAGTCAAAAAATCGGACCAAGCTTGTGCCCGAGCGGCATGCAAGCTTGGTCCGATTTCATAGAAACGATCTTATTTTCCGTAAACCTCGATTCCCCATATATTATTCCACTTATTGACGTTGCTGCCGTTTTCGTTGTATTTCACGCAGCGGCCATACACTTTTCGCCGATACACCTCGATTGAAACGGAATAGATCCGACTCGTTCTCACTCATCTGCAGCTGCGCAAAGCGTCACTATCTCGGCCGGGCCTACAGACAGGGCAGCGTTCCCGGCAGCAGCGATCTGCTCCCCCCTCTCCTCGAGTATTCCGCTGCGGTACACATCGCCGAAGCGATTCCCCACAGTCAGGCTCAGCTCCTTCGGGCGATCGGTCATATTGAACCACCGGAACACGATATCTTCCCCGGGCTCGCTGATTTTGACCGCGGTGAGAGCCAGTCCTTCGCCCGACCACTCGGCAAATGCATGCTCCGCCGCCAGTGCGCCCGCTTGGAGCGGTGCCTGTACAACCGTTATCGGCAGCTGGTTCTGGTATGCCAAGGCAAAGGATTGCTCTCTGGCGCTGCCTGCGCCATGCGGGATGACGGTGTACCGGAACGTATGCGTGCCCGGACATTGGGCTTCGGGCGTGGGGAACACTCCCCAGTCACCGAGCTCACCTACCGCGCGGAGCAGCGTCACAGCGATCGTTCCGCGATCGTCCCGCAGCACCTCGTACTCGTTCAGCCCCAGGTTACCGATTGTCAGCCCTCCATGGTCCCCGCTGACGTTGACGAATGCTTGCTGATGCTGGCAGTGGCTCGGGTTAGTCCACTCCGCCGCAGGCACCGTGTCCCGCACGGCGACCTCGAAGACGGAGTCGACCCGGTGAACCGGCGACACAATGCCTGATGGAAACAGCACCCGCAGCCGGTGATCCTTGGCCGCATTGTCGAACGTTGTCTCCACCTGAAGCTGCGGGTCCCCGTCAGTCAGCAAAAGCCGCGTCGTGAGACGAATTGGAACAAACTTGGAGCTTCTGGCAGCCTCACGCTCCAGGAACGGAACAAAAGCCAGTCTCTCCTGCTCCAAACGATCATCTGCCCCTTCGGGCAATGACCATTCGTGGACGATCTCGATCGTTTGCCGGAACGGCTCGTTCTCCAGCCTGACGATTCGGGCCTCGAGTCCCTCGGTTGTCAGAGGCTCATCACCGTCGGGAGCTCTAAAGATATACTCGTTCCCGATATCTCCGCTATCCTCGTAGATCCCGAGGCCTGAGAACACCTGCCCGCTGCGCTTGTCTCTTACGGTGTAGGAGCCGTTGTCCAGCACGGTCACGCTCAGAAATTCATTCTCCAGCAGGCGCTCGCCGGCATGACCGTCTGTCAGACCCGCGAGCGTCCTCACATTACGTACTCCCGCCGCTGATTCCGGGACGAACGCATACGTACGGTAGCCGAGTGCAGGCACCTGCTCAGCTAACAAGGTCACGCGTACGACACGCGCCATGTAAGGCTGACGGAACCGGTCGTCCGGCAGGTCGTAGCCGAAGCGGACGCCTGCGTATTCGATCGTCGCTCGCGCTACCCGGCCTGCTGCATCGTATATATGACCCGTAAGCGGCCCTCTTGCCTCCAACTCGCGGACCGCTTCGGAGGCCGGGCGACCCTTCAATGATACCCGGTCAATCTCTAGGTCGACCGTGAGAACTTCGGTTTTGGCCCAACCGGTTGTATTGATCGCGAGGAAAGGCACGGCACCCGGAATTGCGGCGAAGGCTCCCGCCGTATCCACATGCCTGGCGATTGCTGCCTTGCTGCGGTCGATGATCTCCTCGGCAACGGCATCGCTCTTGGCGAAGCGGGTCATCATCTCGCGGTGCACCTCGTCCACACTGCAGCCGCAGATGCTGTCGTGGGGATGGTTCTGCATCAGCGTCTTCCACGCATAGCGCAGCAGATGATGCGGATACGCCTCGCCCAGCGTCGAGGCGAAAGCGGCCAGCGGCTCCGCTCCCCGCTCCAGCAGCAACTGCGAGCGCTGGTTGGCCTGCTTGATATACACACGCGCTGAGGCCGTGTTCACCAGCGTCCACCAGCCGTTCGTCCGCTGACTGCGCAGCTCGCCCTTCACCGTCGACAGCCGGTCCGGCAGCGACTCCTGCAGACTGCGGAGATAGTCGTCGAAGCTGGAGTGGATGAATTCGACATCCGGGAAGAGGCGGCGTGCCGTCTCCAGCGAAGCCGTCAGATCCGTCTGCACCGGCTGATGGTCGCAGCCATTCATGAAAAGCAGATGGGGCGTGGACGCATAGGTCTTCGCTTTGGCCAGGCGTTCAGTCCAGTAGTCTTGCGCTTCCACCTCGTCGACTGGGATTTCCATCCCGTTGTTGTACCAGTTGGCGAACAGGACACCCAGCACCTTGGAGCCGTCCGGGGACTCCCAGTTCAGCTCCGAGAACGAGGACTCGTAGTTGCCCTTCACTTCGTTATTGAAGCCGACCGGCTTCACGCCGCGTCCGAATACGGCCACGTTGATGCCTGCCTGCCGCAGCAGCTGCGGTGCCTGCCCCATGTTGCCGAACGAGTCGGGGAAATAGCCCAGCTTGGACACCGGCCCATACTCGGCCGCATCCCGATGCCCGATCTGCAGATTGCGGACATTGGCTTCCCCGCTGGTCAGAAACTCATCCTGCAGCACGTACCAAGGTCCGATGATCAGCCTTCCTTCCTGGATGTACTTCCTGAGCAGCTCCTTGTTCTCGGGGCGGACCTGCAGGTAGTCCTCCAGCACGATCGTCTGGCCGTCCAGGTGAAAGCTGTGGAACTGCGGATCGCGCTCCAGCGTTTCCAGCAGCGTGTCCATCAGTCTCACGAGCTGGACGTGATGCTTCTCATAAGGGAGATACCACTCCCGGTCCCAGTGGGAATGAGCGATAATATGGGCATAGGTTTTTGAAGTCATGTATAGGAGTCCTTTCCTTTTGGGCTTGGTCTTCGCTTGGTCTTCGCTTGGTCTTCGCTTGGTCTTCGCTTGGTCTTCGCTTGGTCTTCGCTTGGTCTTCGCTTGGTCTTCGCTTGGTCTTCGCTTGGTCTTAGCCGGTTCTTGGGTTTGTTTCAGGTCCCTGGTTCTTCGTTCTTTACGCTGCCTTTTTCGTTTTCATCTTCCATTTGACTTGCATTCCACTAGTCTTCCAACTTCTTAGCCTTTCTTCCCCCGCATGCTCCACCCAGACTCCATCTATCGGTTAACGCTCAAGCGGTAGCTCCACGGTTACAAACTGCTTCGGCCGCAATGCGATCCACACGCCAGCTTCCGTGAGCAGAAGCTCACGCTCGCGTTCCTCCAGCAAATTCACCAGGTAAGCTCCGCCAGAGGTGTGCTCGGCAGCATCCACGGCTACGTTTCCTTCAATCGCCTGTTCCTCGGGGTTCCACAGCCGGAGGATTAGCGAGTCGCGATCCTCCGCCATCTTCACCGCGCTTACTAGCATCCTCGGTTCGGACAACTGGAGAAAGGAACCGGTCAGCGGCAGCTTCGGCTTGCTTGCATTCGGATCTGGCCGCTCGAACATGCCTTCGATGCCTGGCTCCTGCACCCAGGGTCTGCCCGACTTCCAGCGGTCATCCTTCACCGGACGCACCACGCTGCGGATCGGATTGGCAAACTCCTCAGCCGCCAAGTACAGCTCGGCATGGGATACATCTGCGCCATGCACATGAACGCCATACGTAAACACGTGCTCTCCCTGCACCTGATGCCCTTCCTCCAGTCCGTATTCGTCAATCGCCCCCGGTACCCGGCGAGAGATCGAGCGTACGGCGCGGAGCAGCGTCAGCGTCAATCCTTCCGGGTCATGCGTATGCTCGTAATCGTGGAGCCCTTCGTTCAGCATAGCGATCCCGCCCGCTTCTCCGGTCAAGCCGACGAATCGCCAGTTCGGGTGCGTATTCCGGTCGCGCTGCCACTCCAGCGCATCCGGCCGGGTCACGACATCGAGCTGGCCACCTGCGCGGCATACCCCGGATGAGAACGGAACCGGGAACCGTACGCGAAGACGGTGGTCCTCGACACGGTTATCGAATCGAGTGTTGAATGCCAGCACCCGGGCCGATTGACGCAGGGTCACCTCGGTCACGATCGAGCACTCGCGGTACAGCTCCGAGCGCCGTCCGCCTTCCTCATCCGCCTCAATCGGCAGAGACCATGGAATGGTGATCCGGTACGATTGCTCCAGTCCGCCACCGGAGAGGCACTCGATCTGTGTGACCGCATCAGCCGTCGTCACCACCGTGTCGTTCAAGACAGGATGAGATACGTAGGAATGCCCGATATCCGAGTCGTCCTCGAACACATGCAGCCCCTCGTACGTCAGTCCTGTCACACGGTCTGTCAGTCGGATGGAGCCATTCGGAGCAATTTCAGCTCGCAGCCATTCATTCTCCAATACCGGCGGTCGGTTGGTTGGCATCACCTGTGTAGACAACGCAGACGATTCACTCGAGGCCGTAGAAGCAGAGACAGACAGGCTGCTCTCGATCCGTACCGGACTGTCCGCTTCCGTATTCGGAGCCTTCACGACCTCAACCCGATAGACAGCATAGCCCATCGCAGGTACAGCGTCCGCCTGAAACCGGATGCGATGGCGCGTGACCGGTATCGTCGTAGGCAGGTTGATCGGGCTGAGCATCCGTTTGCCCAGCTTGCGCCTGCCAAGCGTCTCATGAGGCACCTGTCGCCCTGATGCATCGTATAGCCGGATACCGGCATCTTCGCCGTCCTCCTGCAGTACATCCACGTCGGCTTCGACAAGATCCGTACGATCGCGGGAGGACGTGTGGTAAGCGAAAATCAGTTGGTCGTTATCGCCCATACCGGAGACGTCCACCTGACGGATCAGGCTCTGTTGACCTCGTTCGAGCAGCGCGTTCAGCACCTCATCCGACTGCCGGAAGCGCGCTAGCATCTCGTCATGCACGGCATCCCGGCTGCAGCCGCAGATGCTGTCATGCGGATGGTTATGCATGACCTTGCGCCAGGCGAAGGACAGGGCATCATGCGGGTAAGCCTGCAAGCCGAGCAAAGCATTCCAGGCGGCGACCGGCTCCACATACCTCTCGAGCAGATCCTGGGTACGCTGACTGGCCTGCTTGAGATAGACCCGCGCGGACAACGTCCCGTGCAGCAGGTAATACTGGTCGCCCTCGCGCAGCTCCCCGGTAACGCACGCCGGCAATTCCACCTCCTCGCGGACGCGTGCCACATACGATGCCAGGTCAGTGTGGTGAATAACGGTATCCTGACTGAGCAGCGGCCTGACCGCGCGAAGCGCCTCCGTGAGCGTCTCCTGGGCCTCCAGGTGATCGACGCCGTTCATCAGCAGCAGATGCTTCGTACTGGCGTAACGCTCACTTTTCTCCGCGATCCAGCCCAGCAAGCGGGCTGATTGCTCCGGCTCGACAGGCAATCGCTGAGCGTTGTTGTACCAGTTGGGCAGATGGATCGCGAGCACCGACGAGCCGTCCGGGGACGCCCATTCGAACTCACTTTTTCCGGCGTGTCCTTCCGGCTTATACCCCCGGCCGAGAATGGCATTGTCGATGCCAAAGCCGCGAAGAATCTGCGGCAGCTGGGAGATATGTCCGAACTGATCCGGTAAATACCCGATCATCATCGGATGCTCGGTCCAGCGCCGCGCATCCCGGATGCCATGCAGCAAATTCCGGATCGTCGCCTCCGCACTCGTCAGGAACGTATCGTTCTGCACGTACCATGGACCAATCCCAAGTCGTCCCGATCGGATATGCTGCTCCAGACGCTTCCGCTGCCCGGGCCGTATCTCGAGGTAATCCTCCAGAATAATCTGCTGGCCATCCAGGTAAAAATGCCGAAATTCCTCATCTCGGTCCAGCAGGTCAAGCAGATTGTCCACCAGCTCGACCAGCCTTAGCCGAAATTGCTGAAACGTTAAATACCACTCCCGGTCCCAATGGGTATGGGAGATGAGATGCAGGTGCCTTGTCATCAGGCTTCCCCCTTCACATTCGTTATTCTTTGACGGAGCCGAGCATAACGCCCTTGACGAAGAAGCGCTGCAGGAACGGATACAGCAGCAGGATCGGCACCGTGGCCACGATGATCGTCGCATATTTAATGGTCTCCTGGACGAGTCCCTTGTTCACATCGGCAACCGAGGTCATCATGGAGTCCGTACTGTTCGTAATCAGAATCTCCTGCAGCACGAGCTGCAGCGGGTACAGGTCCCGGGCTCTGAGGTAGATCAGAGCATCCATATAGGAATTCCAATGCGCAACACCGTAGAACAGCGTCATCACCGCCATGATCGGCAGCGACACGGGGATGAAGATCTGGAACAAGATGCGAAAATCATTCGCTCCGTCAATTCTCGCCGACTCCTCCAGTGCGATGGGAATCCCGGCAAATGAAGTGCGCATCACGAGCAAATTCCATGTACTGATCGCAGACGGAAGAATCATCGCCCATCTGGAATCGAGCAGCCCGAGATTTTTCATATTCAGGTAAGTCGGGATAAGCCCCCCGGAGAAAAACATCGTGAATACGATGCCCAGCATGATCGGTCCGACGAGCCGCACTCCCTTGCGGGATAGCGCATACGCCGCAAAGCTGGTCAAGATCAGATTCAGCGCGGTACCTACGATCACATAGATCAAGGTATTGAGATAGCCGATGGTGATCATCGGATTCTCGAACACGAGCTTATACGATTCGAGGCTGAATCCTACAGGGAACAGCAGCAGTCCCCGATGCTGGATCAGGTCGGCCGGGTCGCTGAACGAGGAGAACAGCACATACAGGAACGGATACAGCGTGACGGCTGTTAAGGCCAGCATAAGCAAGGCGTTCGACGCATCAAAAAAGCGTTCGCCCAAACTGAGTCGTATCTTCAAAGGTTTGTTCACCCCCACAATTTTGAACTACCACAGGCTCGTGTTGTTGATTCGCCGGCTGATCGCGTTAGCCGAGACGAGCAGGATGAAATTCATGACGTTATTGAACAAACCGACGGCGGCCGAGAAGCCGTAGTCCATCTGGAGCAGACCCCGGCGATAGACGAAGGTCGAGATCACATCTGCCGTCTCATAGGTCGTGGAATTGTACAGCAGCAGAATTTTCTCCAGGCTTCCGCCGGACATCAGCGTCCCGAACCTCAGGATCAGCATGATGATCACGGTCGGCATGATGCCGGGAATCGTAATGTACAGAATTTGCCGAAACCGCCCTGCTCCGTCAGTCTTGGCCGCCTCGTACAGACTCGGGTCGATGCCAGCGATCGCGGCCAGATAGATGATGGACCCCCAGCCTACTCCCTGCCAAATCCCGGATGACACATAGACGGAGCGGAACCACTCCGGTACGATCAGGAAGGAAACGGAGGGCATGCCAAACATGCCGGTCAGTTGATTGATCAATCCGTCTCCCGACAGAAAGTCGACCATCATCCCCGCCACGACGACGATAGATATGAAGTGCGGCAAATACGTGACCGACTGGACAAAGTTTTTGAATACGCGATTCCGGAGCTCATTGAGCAGCAGTGCCAGCAGGATCGGAGCCGGAAAGCCGAATACCAGCTCATACAAGCTGATCATCACCGTATTGCGCAGCAGTCTCCAGAAGTAATAGCTCTGATAAAAGGAGATGAAGTGCTTAAAGCCGACCCATTCGCTGCCCCAGATTCCTTTGGCAGGCATAAAGTTCTTGAAGGCGATCTGCAGGCCGTACATCGGAAAGTAGAGAAAGACGATGTAATAAATCACGACAGGCAGCAGCATCAGATAGATGTACTTATTTCTGGACCAATCACGTGCAAGTTTCAACCCCTATGCCCTCCTTCGCATGCAAGGCGGAAAAGCAGCGGGTGTCTCCGGGCATTGCATAGACTTGCGGCTATGCCCGAAGAACCCGCTTCAGCCGGCATTACCGTTTCAAGTATCGTTTGTACGCCGCTTCTTGAATGTCGATCGCTTCCTGAATGCCCATACCTTGAATCGTCTTCACGTATTTATCGAAGTTTTCGATCGGCTCAGCACCCATGATGAATTTGTCGAACATCTCATCACGGTAGGTCGTAATGTCCGTCATGATGGCGGCCAGGCGCGTGGATTCTTCATTGGTGAATGAGAGCGGCGGCAGCCATCCGTCGTTCTTCACATCCATCCAGGTCTTGAGCGCATTTTGCTGCTGAGGCAGGGCGGCATTTTGCTCCTGATAGCGTTTGTCCTGAACGAACGGACCTCCGAATGGAACCGCATAGCGGCCCAGTGATGTAGCGAAGGACAAGCCGTCAGGATTTTTCATGATTTCATCTGTATAGGCCGGGAATCCGTCCTTCATCGTATAGCTCTTGCCCTCGATCCCGAAGTTGAACAGCATCGCGCCCTCTTGGCCGTACTTGTAATCCAGCCATTTCACCGTTTCTACCACATGTTTATTGTTCTTGGTGATCGCAGCGCCCACGCTGTTGAAGATCGGCTCTACTTGACCAAGCACCGGCTTATCGCCTTTATTCAAGACTGGGTATGGCGCACCAACGAGACTGAACTTCGGATTTTTGCCGGCCATGGCCGTCGTGTACTTCCCGATCCCGCCGCCTACGGCGAGCTCGGATACCCCGACCAGCTCTCCCGTCCACTTGGCATCCTTCTGCTTATCATCTGTTCCAGCGTAATCCCGATCGATCAAGCCTTCCTTATACCAGTTGCGCATCGTTTGCAGAAATTCCTTGTATTTGGGTTGAATCGGGCCGTAGATGACCTTGCCCCCGTCGAGATTGAAGCGGGCAGAGATCCCCCATGCATTCAGGAAGACGTTGCTGAAGTTCAGCATCGTGTCTTTGCGGATCAGCAGCGGAATTTCATCCGCCTTGCCGTTTCCGTTCGGATCGTTTTCCTTAAACGCTTTCAAAACCGTATGCCACTCATCAATCGTCTCCGGCATCTTGAGTCCGACTTTATCCAGCCAGTCCTGGCGGATGCCAAGTCCGAAGTAAGTCCGCAGGTAAGGATCGCTTCTCAGGAATGGAAAGGCGAAGATTCTACCGTCATCGGTCGATATCGCCTTCTTGATTTCCGGATTGTCCGTCAGCAGCTTGGTCAGATTTGGCGCATATTTGGCAATATAGTCGTTGAGCGGAATAATGACGCCGCTGTTCATTGCCCCTACGCCGCCGCCCGGATAATCCCCCCAGCCCCATTCGATCACATCCGGATAGCTGCCGGAGGCCATCAGCAGGTTGAACTGATTTTTCTCCTGCCCGGTCGCAGGATGCTGGAAGTCGATGTGAATGCCGGTTTTCTTCTCCGTTTCCTGGTAAGCCGCCATATCATTGTAGCTCTTAACCCCAGGCGCCGGATTGCCCGACATCTGAACAAAGTAGCTCAATGTCAGCGGACTGGATACGATCTTGCCGTCCTTCGGCGCCTCCGCCGCTCCGGCCGGTGCCGGTGTGGACGTGTCCACGGACGTTCCGTTGCTGCCTGAGCAGCCCGTCAAGGCAACTGCCAATGCCGTCCCCGCCGCCATCATAGCGGTCAAGCTTTTGTTGCGGTGCTTCATGAATAAGTCTCCCCTCATCTCATCATGTCTGGTGCTGCGGGATGCGCTTGCTTCTCAGCTCCCGATCTCAGAATACCCGGTTGTATAGCGAGCCCGATACAGTCCGGTTGTTAGATCGGCTTGCGGTTTGGAAGATCGGGGACTATACAGACTTAAGATCTATGTTCCGTTTGTGTGTTTTCACGGTATTGGCCGGGTGTAATTCCCTCGTGCTTCTTGAAGAAACGGATAAATCCGATATCGTTGGAATACCCGATCGCCTGGGCAATCTGCGCCATCGTATACTCGGTGCCACCGAGGAGTCGCTTTGCCTCCTGCAGACGAACCTCAGCGATAAACTCCAAAATCGTCTGTCCTGTCGCCTTCTTGAAGAACGAGGACAAGTACGGCTGCGTAATGCCGAGTTCGTCCGCAATAAAGCCAACGCTCAGCATATTCTGACTGAAACGCTCATGGACGATGCGCTTGATCGTCTCGAGCATCCGATTGCCCTGATCGCTCCGTCCTTCCTTCCATAGCCTGCAGATGGCCCGGAAATCCTCCTTCAGCTCCAGGAAGGTCCGACGCGGGTCAGCAGCCGCTTCCGTGTGCAGCTCCAGCAGCCGCATCGCAATATCGGGGTGAACCTTGGGCGTACTCTGCACGATCCGGAATAACGTCGTGGATAATTGCCGCAGAAAATAGGAGCCGATCAGCGGATTGGCTTCATTGCCTTCGTAATGGTCGGCGTATAGCGCGTCGAGCAGCTGCTCCGTCTTCTCTTCCTCACCTGACCTCACATAATTGGTCAGCTGCTGCTCGACATCGAGCTGGTAGTAATACACGGGGGCCTGCTCCAGCAATCGATCCACCGCACTGTCTCTCGCCTGGCTCTTGCGACTTTCATCCAGCCGCTTGAGCGAATCGCGGAACGCCTCCCCGATCATCTGGACATCATGTGCGATCAAGCTCCTCCCGATCGCTACCTTCAGATGAAAGCGCTGGCGCAGCACCTGCTCCAGACGTTCAGCGACCGATACCAGCTCGGCCTGCCCCTCCTCGTCGCTTACTTCGTTGAAATTAACCAGTAACGCAATCCGGCCCTGATCCAGCTCGGTCGCGTACCCCACATGGCGCTCATTCGCAAGATCAGCGGCGATATTGGAAATAATGAAGTTCACAAACAGCCATTCCTTCTCATCATTCTCTGCCGAGAATGCGCTCCTATCCTCCACGTCAATCAGCATGACAGCGAATTGCTCCGATACAAGGCGAATTCCCATGAACTGCAGCGCTTCCGGGCGCAGCTCATGCGGGCCCGCGTAGCCTTTGATCAGCCGGCTTAGGAAATGAATACGCATTACCGGCGCCTGCTGCGACAATCGGCTTCGGAGCTCTGACTCCGTCATCCTGGCCGTATGGATCGACGTGCGGATAAGCTCGTACTCGATCGGACTCTGCTTGCTGCACGAGTCGCCGCCATGGCCGGTTACGGTCCGCACGAGATCGCGGATCGGCCTATAGTTGCGGTAAGCCAGATACCAGGAGACAACCGCACCGGAGATCGCGGCCATCGCGAACAGCCACAGTGCCCAGCGCTGAACCTTGTTGACCTCTTCGAGGAACACGGCTCGCGGCACCTCCAGTACATATTTCCACCCGAATACGCTGGATGAAGCATAAGAAACAACCAGCTGCTCTCCGCTGCGCTGGGCTTCCAGCTTGCCGCGGTCTCCCGGCATATCGGCGTACCGGAACGTGAGCGGATCGCTCGCTGCCCCTGTTGACCCGATGATCCGATCCGACGAATCGACAATATAGATCTTTCCTTTGCCGGCTTCAGCCAGACCCTGGAACATCTTCATCAGTTGTTCGTCGCTGATCATAATGAACAGCGTAGCCAGCTGCTTGGACCGATCGACGAGCGGTAGCGTTTGGATGTAAGCGAGAATTTGCCGGCTCTCGCCAAAGTTATTGCTAATGCGCAGAGCAGGCTCGAAGGTGCGGAAATGATAGCCGCTTTCAAACTCCTTCACCCAATCCCCCGGCGACCTTCCTTCGAACCGGGCTACCTGTCCGAAAAAAATATCCGGTGTCGTTCTAACGCCAGGACCGAGCATCGTACCCACCTTGGGCAAGTACACATAATAATCGTAAATAAACGGCGTCAGCTGCCGGTAGCGTTTCAGATCGTCGATTAACGAGATCATCTCGTACTGCTCCCAATCGGAAGCTGGTATTCTACCGCTCATCAGCTGCTGAAGCTTCGGATGATTGGCGATCTGCTGCTCCAACTGCTCGATCAGCTGAAGCTGACCGTCGGCAAGCTCCCGTAGCTGTCCCAGCATCGCCGAATTCGTGCTCTCTACGGATTTCTCTACCACGTCATTGGCGCGCCAATAGAGCAATCCGCCCAGTATGATCAGCAGCAGCAGAATAGCGATATACGACCAGAATAAGGCCGACCATGCGCCTCTGAATCTAAACCCTTGCCAGCTTCCAATGCTTTTCTCCCCCATCCAATCTCTCCCACCTTCAACACGGTTGTCAGTCTGCCCACACGAACGCGGGTCTCGTAATGTGCCTCTAGTATACCAACATTACAACCAGATAAGTCCAATCGATTCGTTGGATCGATGATCCATTTGTAAGATTATCCCGCTTCGGATGCCCGTGCCAACCATCATATAAAGAAAAAAACACAGGATCACCCTAGGGTAGGGTAATCCTGTGTTGAATTGAACTAGGGACTGATTGTCGTCCAAACCTTACCGTATTCGGCCGGATTTTTGGTCTGACCGATCCCGCTGCTCCATTCGAGCCATCCGAGACGCCCGCTCCCGTTGTTGTTATTGACAGCACGGACAGCCTCATCGGTACCGCTGGATCATACACATAAGGAGCCAAAAGACATCAGCAGCGGATGACCCGGACCTTATCGGGAAACTCCTCGGTCCATTGCCCATGATCATAGCTTAGACGGATCCATCCCGTAGGCACACGCAATTGCAGAGAGAAGCTCTTCCATGCCTCAGGAAGACGGGGAGCAAAGGAAATCTCCTTCCAGCCCGGCTTGGACGGCTTCAGCCCGATGATATTTTCGATCAATACCGGAACGGGAGCGCTCGCCCACGGATGGCAGAGACTTGTGTTCCACTTCTGGTCCTTGCCCCAAGCCTCGAAGCAAGCGGTGGCCCCCTCCTTCACCATATTGCCCCATGAACGCTGTTCCTCCGACAACAGCAGCTCCGTCATCAGGGCGTGCTCCCCCGCTTGGGCCAGGGCTCGAAGCACGAAGTAGGCGAAGTATACGCCGCAGGAAAAGCCTTTACCGCGGATCAGCTCCACCACAGCGGGGACGGACTCGGTGGGAGCCAGCCCGAACAGCAGCGGAAGCGTATTGGAGTGAAGCGCGTGATGCCCGCTGCCCTCCGCATCTCTGAACAGCCGGAGCGCCGGGTCGTAGAAGACCTCGAGGAATCGCTGCTTCAGGCGGGGAAGCTCAGACTCAATGGGCATACCCAGAATCTCACCCATTTCGTCCACGCTGCGTACACAGCCGAGATAGAAGGCATTGATCACGTTATGGCAGCCCGGGCCAATCGGCTTGGCTAGCTCGAAGTCGTAGCCGTCGCGAAGCTCCCTGGGCCAGTCCACCAGATTCCACTTATCGGTGATCTCATGCAGCAGCCCGTCTCCCCGGTCATACTGGCGGAAATGCTCCAGCAGCCTCTTCGCATGAGGATACATGTCCCGAACAAAGTCCAGATCACCGCTGTACCGGTAATATTCCAGCACTTGCCCGGGCCATTGGAGCGAGAAGTCGGCAATCTCCTGCATGAAATGCCCCGGAACGACGGCCATCAAGCCCGGACACAACGTGGAGCTGCGGGCAAACTGCCCGATAGTCTTGCGATACAGCCGGAAATCGCCGCTCAACAGCATATGGGAATGCCCGATGACCGTGTTGTCCCCCAGGTACTGCCCCTTCTCTCGCGTCGGGCAATCCACATAATGTTCCTGCGCACCAGCCTTCACCCCGTTCTTGCAGATCTGAAAGATGGCGTTCATCCGTTCATCCGAGCTGTGAAACCGGCAGTTATCCTCCTCGAGCGGATAATGTCTGACGACCGCTCCGAAGGAGTCAGGGTCGACAGCCAGCTCTCCACCCGCTACCTCCACATAACGAAAGCCTTTGTAATCGTAGCTCTCGAATCGGTCGTGCCTGCCCGATAGTGTCCATAGATCCCGATACAGGCAATTGCAGCGCAGTTGGAACCTTACGGACAGTCCGTCCTCCTCCAGCTCCTCGCCGCAGCGGATTTCAATCGTGTCCCCGGCCCGGCCCGATGCTTCCATCGTGAATTGCCCCGTGATTTCCTCGCCAAAATCGATCAGATAACGATCCGGTCCGAGCTGGGTTACGGCTTGGGGAAGCTTGTGATACACCGTCAATGCAGGTGTCGGCTGCTCGATGAATACGTAGTCCGTCTGCTTGCTGACGTGGGCCTCAGACCAGGAAGAGTCGTCAAAGTCAAGCTCACGCCAGCCTCGCTCCGTCTTGCGGGCATCGATATGCTCGGTGAATTGCGTGTCATAGCCGAATATATCTCCCGGCTGGTTATCCTCTGCCCGCCGGGCCTTCCAGGTACCGTCCGACACTGCGATCATACGCCCGCCTGCCGTCAGCTCGGCGATGAGGCCCTGTCTGTAGTCAGCGCTGTTCCATGCACGATTGAGCAGGCCTTGGTAATACACATGAACGGCGATCACATTAGGTCCCGGCTGGAGAAACTCTCCGACCTCCAGTCGGTTGTAATAATAATGATCCGCTTCACTCTGCGCCGGTCCTTGGGCGACGAAATGCCCGTTGATATAGAGCTTGTAGTAATCATCCGCCGAAATATCCAGAACGATCGGGCCGGATGCAAGTCCGGATGCAAGCTCCGCCTCCTCTATGCGGAATACGCCCCGGACCAGCCAATGATGATGAAGCAAATCTTCCCGATGCGTCATGGCGCTTACAGGGCTCATTTCCTTGTGAAATGGATGAAGCTTCGCGAGTTCGCCGAACGGCTCATCCGTCAGCCAGTTGGCCTTCCATGCTTTGGACATCGATTAACCTCTCCCTGTATCGTTTACCGGTTGCTACGGCGAGCGGATATAGTCCGCCCACAGCTCTCCGAGCTGGAATACATAGTCACGGTTATTATCTATACCTAATCCAGTCGCATAGATCCGGATATAACGGGCAGACACGGGTTCCGCGAAGGAAAAGGTCTGAACCGCAGGCCCCGGATTCGGATACCCGGTATACGACTGTCCCGGCACGACTGTCCAATTCAACGCATCCGTGCTGGCTTCGATCTGAAAATCGACGGGGAACCCGTAGCCACGGTCAGCTCTCGGAGCCAGCCTTACCTGCTTCACAGGCAAGATCTGCCCCATGTCCAGATAGACCGACCGGGTTACGCTCGTCAAGCTGGTCGGCGTCGACCAGAACGTCTGAAGGTTGCCGTCGATCAGTCGCTCCACAGGGAAGAGCGGATGCGATTGCGAGGCGCCTGCTCCTATGCGCGGAGCCTGGTGCAATTGTCCCGGCGTCTCCCAGGCAGGGACCGTTACTCCCACCGTGTCCGTAGCGAGCGGATTCTCGGCTAGATCAGTGATCAGGCCATGGCCGCCGGCGGTATAGGTCACGGTCACACCCGTTAGCGCGGATTCCCCCATATCGGCTACCGTTAACACCACATGCCGGTTATCCTCTCCCTGGGCGACGGAGGTGACAGGATATTGCACGGACGTATTGCCCGTCTCCGACACGGTAAACCCTCCGTCATGAGGCTGGTTCAAATTCACCGAGCTTTCGCTCAACGTTACAATCAGCCGGGTATCGCTAACTCTGGTGACCTCTGTCAGTTTGGGAGGAACCGTATCGGCAGGAGGCTCTTCGTTACCTGCAGGCGTAAGCTTGTAGTCCGCCCAAAACTCTCCCAGCTGCAGCACATAGTCCAGGTTATTGTCCTTCCCCAGCTTGGTTACGGTTAACCGGATGTAGCGGGCAGGCACCGGCTCTGTGAACGTAAACGTCTGCAGTTGCTTGCCCGGATTTGGATATCCGCTATAGCTCTGCCCTGGCACCTGTGCCCAGTTGACCGCATCCCCGCTGTATTCCAGCATGAAGTCTACCGGGAAGCCATACCCGGCTTCCTGACGGGGAGCGAGCCTGACCTGGCCCACCTGCAGCTTCTGCCCGAGGTCGAGATAAACCCATTGCGTCACATTCGTTTTGCTGGTCGGTGTCGACCAGAACGTATTCACATTGCCATCGATCAATCGGGATACGGGAAATGTGCCATGCGACTGGGAAGCATAGGCTCCTACACGCGGAGCGGAGAACGAGAGCAGGTACAGATTGTCAGCTCTTTGCTTCCAGGCGGAAGCATGGGCGAACTCAGGGAACAATGTCCCGGCGGCTTGAAGCGCTGCGGCCACTCTCCCGATCACAACTCCCCCATCCAGAGGACCCGGCTCATAGCCGGTCAATAGATCGGCAGTCTGAGACAGCGCTTGCAGAAGCGCCGAAAACTCCTCGTCATTTACTTCAGGCGCATCCAGGAATTGATGAATATGATCAATCAGCGGGCCGGACAGCCGGATGCCTGCTGCCGATACGCTCCACGGTCCCTGATCCTGCAGCTTCGCGGGCACCGGATTATCATAGATCCAATCCATCATATCATGCGCCCACTGTCGCGCATACTCGGGGTTCCGGGTTGTGAAATAGGCCTTGCCCAGCGTACCGAGATGGGTCCACGCATTCAGCCGGTTGTACCATCCCGCGATCGGGCTGATCCGCTCCAGCTCATCGTAGCCGATCGGGTTGCACGTATCGAACTGCAAGTCAGCATTCCAGCAAACCGCCATCTCCTTGGGATAAGGCCACCAGGTCCGGATATCATATGAAGCGGTGCGTGTCAGTCCGCTCCATGCAAAGCGATGCTTGAGCATATCTTCCCCTGCCGCATCCTTGACCGGTAACGCGGGCGGGCTTGGATGCGACATAGGGTTAACCCGATAGGCCGGCTGCGTTCTGTTTTTCATCACATTTCTCAGCTGATGCGCGGCCTCCGTGTACTGCCCGTTCTGTACCCAAGGCTCAATCTGCTTGAGCTCCAGGGACTGATCGTAATTCAAGCTTTGGAAAAAAGCGTTGGCGGATGCTGTCCGGGATTTACCGGGCGCATAAGGCGCCGGGCATATGTACGGCCCGGACGCTTCCTGGCAGGCCGGAGCCCCGTTCACCGGGAGCTTCAGCTCGCTGTAGTTTTTCTCCAGCTCGATGAGCTGCAGCTTTTGATCGCGGGGCAGATCCTCCAGCTTGACGATATCCCGGGCCGCATCCAGCGTCTCCCAGCGCAGCAGGAATACTTTCCCGCTCGACTGGAGCTGCGAATAATCCTCCAGCAGATTCACCTTCATGCCGGGAATGGCGGACTGGACCTTCCCCACTTCATCGGGATAGATCAGCACAGGCTGCGCCTTCGGCTGCAAGGTAGCTTCATCCAGCAGATAGGCTTGCTGTCTGCCGCCGCCAGGCTGGCCAGTATGGCTGAACTTCATCCATAAGCCGAGTTCCGGCCCCATGTACTCCACGCTGCCCATGGAGATGAGATTCGGCAAGCTGCCTCCCCCGTTAAAATCCCAGCGGCCAGTCCAGTCGGTCATCTGATACGATTGCCAGCCTGCCGCATTCCGTCGGCTGGAGTAAATCTGGGTATCCCCCTCTCTATCGAATTTGATATAGGTCAGCACGGGACGGCCCGCGGAATCAAAACCCAACTTGACATTATTCAACATCCCGGATTTCGGCTGGACAGGGTCTACCACCTCCCCTCTCGCATAAGTAATCGGGAGCTGCACGGGCTGGCCGGAGCTGGCCGTCCAATTCTGCAGATCCGGGCTTTGTGCGTAGGACAGCCTCGAATTGGTCTCTGCACCTGGCGTATCTCTCCATACCCAGCCCATATGAAACTTCCCGTCCGGCCCCAGTTTTGTCGCCGACGTGTAGGCACTTCTCAGCGATTCACCGTCAAACATGGGGGCAGCGAGAAACCTCGACCAAGTACGGGAAGCCGTGTTGTAGACGTTGATCAGCTGATTGCCGTTGCCGCTGGACCCGTTCCGGTAGGAGAACAGCAATCTTCCGTCAGGCAGCTTCATAAATAACGGATAGGTCACGCTGCTCTCCTCGGTGCCGACCATGGAGCTGATCCGCACGAAGCTGTCGATATCACCTGGGATGGCGGTTCTCCAATACTTCAGCGGGTCCACATGCATATTTCCCGACATATGCAGGTACCCTTCGCTGTCCACAGTCAGCGTGACGTAATTATGCGCGTCAAGCGCCACATATTCATCTAGCTTGTGGAACTGCCATGCCGTAGATGTGAGGTCTCTTTTCCCCACAGTTAACTGACGGTCGGGATCGTAGAAAGCAACATACTGGTAGCCTCCGTAGGTCAGCCAGGATAAGCCAACCGGATTGCCCGCAAAGGCTGGAGCCACTTCCGTCACCTGCTTGACTTTGAAGAGGGGCTTGGCGCTTGACTCGGTTAGGGGGCCGCCCGTGAAGCCATAAGCCCACTGGCTGTTCGAAGGAAGCATCAGCAGCAGAATCAGCAGCGTAAGCAGCTTTGTTTTATACCGTTTCATGATTTACCCCTCCATGTTCATGTACGCCTGGGATGGACCATTCCGCCAATTGGAGCATCTCCGATGCGGCCAACAGCACGATACCGGTCCCATGGTCGTCGTTGATATAGGTCGGTATGTCTTCATAATAGGCAGCTTCCATCGAACAGCCAGAACCCAGACACACCCCGTACACGTTGCCCTCGCTATCCAGGCAAGCGCTCAACAATCCTTCCCATCCTCGCCGGACACTCGCCAGCAACGCGGCATCCAGCCATCCGAGGCGAATCCCTCTGGCGATTGCGGCCACGAACATCGCCGTACACGAGGTTTCTTCATAGGAATCCCGTTCATCCAGTACCTGATGCCAGAGTCCGGAATCGGCTTGATAGGCGGCGATGCCTGCGGCCAGATTCCTGAGCATCGCCAGCATCAGCTCCCGCTCCGGATGCTCCTCGGGGAGATACAGCAGAATCTCCGTCAGGGCCAGCATCACCCAGCCGTTCCCGCGTCCCCAGGGCACTCCGCTGTTAACGCCTTGAGAAGGAAAGTAAATATGCGCATACAGCCGCTTATCCGGCATCCAGAGACGGCTGTGGAAGCCGCCTGCCTGACGGATAACTTCCGTGTAATAGCGTTCCTCGCCGGTAAACCTTCCCATCCTGATGAGAAACGGACAGCTCATGAAGAAATCGTCCGCCCACAGCGTCTCTATCCGGTAAAAGGTTCCGTCCTCCATACGCGGCACGACCTTCATCACCGTATCGGCCAACCGTCCGATAACAGGGGGCAGCACAGGGTCTCGGGTACGCTCATAGCATTCGAGCAGCATCACACCTGCCGCTCCGCACGGGTCCAGCTCTTCCAAACGCTCGGCTCTGGGGAGCAAAGAAGGCACGCCGTATTCCTTCGCATCCCATAGAGCGTAGTCGTGATACTGCCCCAGCGCGGAGGTGCTATCCAGGGCGTACTGCCGCAGTTCCGCTTCGCCGATCGTTTCCGCTGCCTTCAGCAGGCCGTACAGACCGACCTGGATCGCATAGAACCACTGTCCGAAAAAAAATCCGTCCCGGTACGGCCTGACCAGGGTACCCGGAGCCGAGAGCCTCCAGTAGACAGAGCGCCCAGGCTCACCGGACGGATACGGCCGATCGAAGCGGATCTCCTTCTCCACGGCAAAACACTGATCCAGCAAGAGCAGAGGGTCCGGGTCGGGTTCCCGGTCGCCGAAGGGCCCGATATGGAGCCAGTGCGCCCCATCCCCGCGCCCCGTGTCGAGCATGGGCAATATCTCTGCCCGCCGGCCGGTGCATGTATCGATAACCTCCGCCCCAAGGCTCCAATCTGCAGCCGTGCGTACACATTTCACGAGCACCTGCCCTTCCGCCGTTCCAGGCGGAATCGGGATCGCCTGCACGCCTCCATCTATCGAACGGTATACCTCCCTTCCCCCGATCCAGACAACGACCGCGCCTGTCCATCGAAGGCTCAGGAGCAGTCCGGCTTTCCCCGCATCATAGCAGGTCAAAGCATACGCACAGGCTGCTGCTTCTCCGTAAAGCTCGCACAGATCGGTCAAGCCGGATGGCGGCTGCGCCGATACGACCGGCTGCCAGACCGCTTCGCAAGCGCTCTCATCAACGCCATCGGCCTCCGGCAGATTCGCAAACTCCAACCGGTCCAGCAGAGAAGCCTCGCTTAACGATTGCGCCCCCGGATCGAACGGACCGATGTACGCAAAGCCTTCCTCCCCTTGCAGCTCCTTCTGGGGAAAGGTTGGACGCGTGGCGAACAAGTAGTCCTTGGCCCACATCCCCGGATATCTCGGGAATGCGATCGTGAGCTTAAACCCCCAGCCCGCCAAGTCCTGGACGCTTGTCAGCAGTAGCTCGTTCCAGCCCTTTCTCATCCGCACGGGAATTCGGATAGAGTCGTCTGGACCGGCACCTTCCCGCGCTACTGGCCGTTCGATCTCTTCCGGACAGCTCAGCAGCAGCTCGTGATTGAGCCACAGCTTCCGCACTCCGCCCGCCGTGAGCATGACGTCCTGGTCGCGGCTTGCATAGAAGCGCGCTGCCGCATACGCAGCGGAGCCCTGCTTGGCATCCGGCCAGCAGGCGGCGAAGTCCCCCTCATACGGTCCGAATGAAGACTTCTGGCGGATCGGCTGCTGCAGATAAGGCCTCAGCCGCACAGGTTCCCGGGGGCGGGTGTCCAGCATCCGACCAGCGACGATCCGGATGACCTGAGCCGGATCGGTCACCCCCGCCTCCGACAAAGATTTGCCCTTCTCCAACTTTTCGTTCATGACTGGCTCCTTTCGCTGGCCTGCTTAGCCTTTTAATGCGCCGATCATCATGCCCTTGACGAAATATTTCTGCAGGAACGGATACAACGCCAGCACCGGCAGAGTAGCCACCACGATCACGGCATATTTCAGCGTCTCCGCCACCAAGCCCTTATCGAAGGAGTCCGTGCCGACGAGCATCGCATTCGTATCGTTCTGCACGAGAATCTCGCGCAGGACGAGCTGCAGCGGGTACAGATCCCGGTCCCGGATGAACAGCATCGCGTTGAACCACGCATTCCAGTGTCCGACGCCATAATATAGAATCATTACCGCGACGACAGGCATCGACAAGGGCAGGAAGATGCGGAACAGTATCGTCAGATGAGAAGCTCCGTCCAGCTTGGCGGATTCCTCGATCTCATCGGGAATGCCGAGGAAGGACGTGCGCATGAGAATCAGGTTGAACGTGTTGACAGCGGTGGGAATAATAAGCGCCCAGTACGAATTATCCAGACCCAGACCCCTTACGGTTAAGTAATAAGGCACCAGTCCGCCGCTGAAGAACATCGTGAAGACGAACAGGAACATGATCGGGTCTCGCCAGAGCATGCCCTTACGCGAGAGAAAGTAGGCTCCGAGCGAAGTCATCAGCAGATTGAGGGCTACGCCGGACACGACAACGATGATCGTATTCACATAGCCGTGAAGAATCATGGTATTGGACAATACGAGCCGGTAGGCATCCAAAGAAAACCCTAGGGACGTGATCAGCAGGCCCCGATGAGCCAGAAACTCGGCCGGATTGCTGAACGATGCCAATACCACATAGAGAATCGGATAGACGGTCACTAGCGACAGCAGCGATAAGACGATGGCGTTCAAGAGGCGAAATGCTCTTCTTCCTGCGCTTTCCTTCAAGCTCAAGCCCTCCTACCACAAGCCGGAATTGTTTATTTTTTTGCTGACCCAGTTGGCACCCACCAGCAGCAGGAAATTAATCGTTGAATTGAACAGTCCTACCGCCGAGCTAAAGCTCCAGTTAAATTCCTGCAAGCCCTTCCGGTATACAAAGGTAGAGATGACATCGGAAGTCTCGTAAATCGCCGGGTTGTACAGCAATATAATTTTCTCGTAGCCTACGCTGAGGATGCCCCCGACCTTCAGGATCAGCAGGATGATGATCGTCGCCGCGATGCCCGGCAGGGTTACATGCAGCGTCTGCTTCCACCGGTTGGCGCCGTCAATCGTCGCCGCCTCGTACAGCTGCGGATCGATCGATCCCATCGCCGCCAGATAAATAATCGATCCCCAGCCCACCTCCTGCCAGATCTCGGAGATCACATAGAGCGGGACGAAATTCGACGGATAGTTCAGCAGCGTAGCCTTCTCCCCGCCGAGCATGCCAATCACTGAATTGACAATTCCGTTGTCCATCGTAAAGTCGATGATCAGACCGCAAACCACGACTAGCGATACGAAATGCGGCATATACGTTAAGGTTTGCACGAATCTGGAGAACAGACGGCTCTTGACCTCATGGATCAACAACGCGAGAAGTATCGGGGCGGGGAACCCGAATACAAGCGAAGTCAAGCTGATCACGAGTGTATTCTTCAAAATCCTCCAGAAATAATAGCTGTCGAAAAACGCTTGAAAATGCTTGAAGCCCACCCAAGGACTGCCCAGGATTCCCTTCGTAGGCACATAATCCTTGAAGGCAATGATCGCGCCGTAGATGGGCACATAATGGAACACCAAGTAATAGATGAGTACGGGTGAAACGATGAGATACAGCGGGTAATGTCTCAGCCAGTCCTTGCGGAGCTTCTGCCCCAGACTTTCCCTCTCGCTGCCTGCCGGTCTTTCCAGCTCTTGCCATCGTGATGAAGATACATTCATGTCGTCAACCACTCCCTGCTTCCTGCTCGTCGTTACGTTAGGATGCCGGGGGAGCCGTTAGGCTCCAACCACCGGCATGGTCCTTTTAACGCTTGCTATAGCGCTCGAAGGCTGCCTGCTGCATCTCCACGGCCTTCTCGATACCGAGCTTTTTCATCTGTTGCACGTACTTGTCGAAGTTGTCCAGCGGCTCCGTGCCCATGATAAACTTCAACAGCATCTCATTCTCGTAGGTCGTTACTTCATTCATGATCTTGGCCATCGCTTCTCTCTGATCGGGCGCGACAAATATGGGCGGCAGGAAATGCTTGGCCGCATCGGTGTCTGCCCATGTGCGAACCGCTTCAGTCGGCACGGGATTCATCGTCTGATTCACATCCCCACGCTGAACGAAGGGCCCCATGTCATGGGATAAGGTGTACTTGGCCATGGCCTGACTTTGCGGAAGCTTATTCGGATTGTTGATGATCAGGTCCGTGAATCTCGGCTTGCCGTTCTCCATCGTATAGCTGGCTCCTTCAATTCCGAAATTCGCCAGTCTCTGCCCTTCCTCACCGTATAAGTAATCCAGAAATCTGACAGCCGCCTCCTTGTGCTTGCTGCTCGCCGAGACCGCTGAACCGAAGCCGACGAACGGAAGCGAATACTGTCCGAACTGCGGCTTATCCCCCTTCTTCAGCACGGGATACGGCACACCCATCACCTGGAATTTAGGATCCTTGTCCTTCATCGTCGTCATCCATTTGGTTACGCCGCTTCCGGCGCTGGCGACGGTCGCCCCCGATTTGCCGTCCAAAATATTGGCATCCACGGTCTTGGTGTCCAGTGTCGCGAAATTATTGTCCAGCAGCTTCTCCTTGAACCACCGGTTCATCGTCACCACGAAATCTTTGTAGGCTGGCTCGATCTGCCCGTATTTGACCTTGCCGTCATCGACGTAGAAGCCCTTCGTTATGCCGTAAGCGCCGACGAAGGTTCCCCAGGATAGAACACTATTCTGAAAGTTCCAGTACGGACTGAACGGCGTGACCGCACCTTTCTTTTCTTTAAACGCTTTCAAAACGGTGTACCATTCATCCATCGTTGTCGGTGCCGCCAGACCCAGATCATCCAGCCAATCCTTCCGCATGATGGGACCGGCAGACACCAGCAGCGCCTGATCGCCGCGGATAAACGGGAAGGAATAGTAGCTCCCCTCATCGGTTTTGACCATCTTCTCGATATCGGGATGCTGCTTCAAATACCCGGACCAGTTAGGCGCATACTGATCCTGCAGACTATTCAGCTTGGTGATGATTTTATCTGAGATGGCCTTCTCCGGTCCGCCGGGATACTTCGTCCAATCGTATTCGATAATATCCGGAAGATCGCCGGAGGCAATCATCAGATTCAGCTGTTCATCCTCCTTGCCTGCGGCCGGATGGATGTATTCGATTTCGATGCCGGTGCGTTTCTTCAGCTCCTTGGCAAATTCGGTCTCGCCCAGATTTTTGGCGATCGCCGATGTATTAGCCGGCAGGTGAGTCCAGTATTTCAATTTGACGCCGCCTGGGATCGGATAGCCTGTTCCCTGCTCCGCAGCGGCCGGACCCGTCTGACCTCCTGGTCCTGGTGCGCCCGGCTCCCCCTTCGCGCCTCCTTGCGAACATCCAGCCGATACTCCTGCGAGCATTACTACGGCTGTTAATGATGAAATCCACGCTGTGCATTTGTTCATGCTGCCCCTCCTCTGATTGTATGTTCCTGATTACGGTAATTGCGGTTGCCGCTGTTGGGGTCAACCTTGTGCCAAGTATAGAAGCAAACCCGTCTGAGCTAAAGAGTCAGATTACAAGATCAGGGGTCAAAATGTAAAATCTTCCTCTGATCCGCCGGTTAGGCTTATCCATTCTTCCAGGACATTTCCGGCTATAGAGGGACAAAAACGAAGAAGGAGCCATGGTATCGATATCCATGCCCCCTAACGCTTATTCCAGTAAATCCGCGTATTTCCCCGGCGTGACCCCCTCATACTTGGCAAATGCCCGCCGGAAGGTGCGGACATTCGAATACCCTACCGACAGCGAGATTTGCTCCATCGTCGCCGTCTGTTCCTTCATCATGACCTTCGCCTGCTCGATTCTGATTTTCCCGATATAATCGAGCAGCGAGCCCCCGCTCCGTTCCTTGAACAGCTTGGAGACGTAAGCGGGATGCAGTCCGATTTGTTCCGCGATGGAAGCGATACTTAGATTGAGATCCCGATACTGGCTGTGGACCGTCTCCATGATACTCTGCAGAATTTCCATTGTCCGTCTGCTGCCCTGCTCCTGCGCAATATAGCTGCAGAAGCTCTGCAGAATATCCTTGAGCTGCTGCTTCATTTCACTGACCGTATGGCAATTCAGCAGCTGCTCGATTGGATTGAGCTCTTCCAGGAACGAGCTGTCATAATGACTGCCTGCCTCATGAATCGTCTTCAGCATCGTACTGACCAAGTCAACGAATAAGCATTTGGCAATCTTCAGCGGCAGCTTACGCTGCTCCAGGTTATCCTTGAACACAGCATCCACGATGGCCTCTGCGCTGGCATAGTCCCCCGTTTTGATGCAATTCATCAGTGCCTGCTCCTTCTCTAGCGGATAATAATACTCCTCCTTGGCACGCGGGATGTCCATATCATCATAGTGCATAATATCCTTCACGCCATAGATGCTCTGATATTCCATCGCCTCCAGCGCCTCCTCATAGGCCCGGGAAATACCGACAACCGTATAATGCGGACTGCTGACGGAGATGGATACAGCGACGTGGTAGTAATTGCCCATGAAGCCGGCCACCCCGGCGGCGATTCCGGCCAGCTGCTCCTTCCACGCCTCCGTGTCTTGGCCTGTCAGATTGATCAGGCAGACGAGCAGGTCATCGATTTCCGTCATGAAGCCTTGATGCATCCGGCCTGCCCACTCCTCTGTCACGTTCATCATCGCAAAACGGATCAGCGGATATGACAGGTCCTGATCCTCCTCCACGTTCAAAATCATGACGGCAAACGCATCGGATGCAAACCTCACCCCGTATGCTTCCAGCGATGGCTCTAGTGGCACGGCACTACTCCTGCCTTTAAGCAGCTTCTCCAGAAAGTAGCCGCGCATAAAGCTTTTCTGCCGCCATAGCCTGCTGCTCATATCGGTATTCTCCATCAGCGTAGAGCTGATGGCCTGACGCATGAACTCGTATTCGTTGCCCGGCACCTTATCCGGGTCGGCAGTGTGTTTCCGCCCTTGGAGCAGCTCCATCATCCCGCGAACGGGTGAATAATTTCTACGGACAAAGGCGTAGGATAGGCCGCCACCGACAATCAGACACGCGAGCAGGCCGATGGCAGTCGATTTCTTGATCGATTCCGACTTATCCCAGAATACATGGCGCGGCATCAGGATCATATACTTCCATCCGGTCGCTCCGGAGCTTATGTACGAGACGACCGTCTCCTGGCCCTTCCAGCGGGCCTTGACCATCCCGCTCTGCTCCGTAAGCTCGCTGTAGCTCACCGGGACCGGCTCGGCCATTGGCTCTGAAGAGGCTACGACCCGATTGTTCTGATCCAGAATGACCGCAGCACCGCTATGAATATAATCCGCCCCATCCTTCACCCAGAACCTATCTGGGTCCAGGAATATAACAACGCTGCCCAGGCTGACCCCAGTCCTTCCGATGGGAATCGACCGGATATAGGCCAGCTCGTTCATCCGGCTCTCCCCTTCCCCCAGGGACACATATTCGCCGCTGTAGTAATGATTAAGCTTCTCCATCCATGCCGTATAGGAAGACCGCTCCCCAGGGTACAAATTATTGAATATCACTTCGCTCGTATTGCTGCTGTCCGGCGTAATGATCGTGTCGATAGCACGAAAATACACCAGGAAATGAGCCGAACGGCTAGAGGCCTGGAATACCTTCAAGTTCTCAAAGGCCTTGTAGATCGAAAAATATTGTTCAGTCCTCAATGGCTCGCCAATCGATAGCAGCTCCTGCACCTGCGGATTGTAACCGATTTCAACACTGAGCCGGTTAATATCCTGAAGCTGATTATCCATATCCGTCTGGACTTTGGATAGGATAAGGCTGTTGGAGCGGTTAATCTCATCCACAATCGTCTGATTCATCTGGGTGTACATGACAATGCTCAGTAATACCGGAACAAGCAATATCGCGATATAGGATAACAGCCAGGTCACAATGATGCTGCGCCGCTTGAATGCCACTTTTCGAAACAATTGCCTTCCCCCTCTTTTTGTTCAAGACCTCTGTCGGAATTTATTATACCACTGCCCGTTTTTGAAGGGATACAGGCTTGTCTATGATATACACCCGATCATCACCTGACCGGATTCCCATTATATAAGAACTCAGAGGCATAACGCCATGAACAAAATTGAGATTTGCGAAAAAAAAACATACCAAAAAAGCTCAAGCCACCCCATACATCAGGGCTCTTGAGCTTTCACATATCATAAGTCTTAAGAAGCTTGGACGGAACGCCACGCCGAACGCAGGTACACAACTGCACAGATAATGGACAAAATAACGATAACGGTCAGGCCCCAATAAATATTGCTATAGGCACTGGCCAACGGCAGATCCTTCTGCAGGACAAGCGCGCTGGCTGTCGCCGCCACACCGAACGCTCCGGTGAAAAATTGAAGGAGCTGGAACAAGCCGAGTCCCGACCCAATCTGCTCAGGCTCCAGAATTCTGGACATTTCATTGGAGATGCTGCTCGATAAGGCGGTGAAACTCGTGCTCATCAGCATATAAATAACCAGAATGGCCACAAACGAAGTTCGCTCGAACAAGGCGAACAAGACCACCGAGGCGAGCATCATCAGAGGCGCAACCCGGATGATGGAGCTGTTGCCGCGATTATCGATGAAGCGACCTACGCTCCTGGACACCAGCATCGCGAGGAAGGCCCCAGGGAAGATGATCAGGCCGGTTTGGATCGCGCTCAGGCCATACTGCTTCACGAGAATTTGCGGCATTAGAAACAGTGTCGCGAAGCTGCACAGGTAAGCTGCAATCCCGACCGCGCCGAGCACCAGATACGATCGGTTCGCAAAGAGTGACGGGAGTACGAAAGGCTCCTTGGCAGAACGAATGCGAAGCACGAACAAAATAAGCGAGACCAACCCGGCAATCAATGCGACCGGGGAATGACTTGTCAGGAATAAAAGAAGCCCCGTCGTTCCAACACTAATGAAAAGTGCGCCCAGCGCGTCGAATGAGCCTTGCTGCGATTCTTCCTTAGGAATCAGCGCGGCGAATAAAGGAACCAACAGTATCGTTATCCCGGTGACGACGAATAAAACATGCCAGCCCAGAAATTCAACAATTGCTCCGCCGACGACCGGACCGAGGCCAAGGCCGAGCGATACGGACGACATAATCAGCGCCATCGCCTTCCCCCGTCTCTCCAGCGGGATGTAGCGGGAGATCAACACCAGGGACAGGGCCGGGATCGCACCTGCTCCCGTAGCTTGAAGAATACGGACGAGCAGCAGCATGATGAAGCTGTTGCTGAACAACCCGGCGATAGCCGCGAGGCTTAGCGACAGAATAGCGATAATGAATAGCCTGCGGATCGGAATGAAGTCGGCCAATCGGCTATACGTGATCGATGAGATCGCGAATACGATGGAATAGCCGGTGACGATCCACGAGGTGGAAGCAGCAGATAATTGAAAAGCTTCGGCAACGTCCGGTAAGGCCAGATTGAACATCATCGTATTCATGATGACGAGCACGATCGCAACCCCCAGCAGGGAGAGGACGATCCCTTCCTTCATCACGCTTGGTTTCCCCGCTGCCTGAGTTGTGTCATGTACAGCATGGTTATTCATGGTTCTCCTCCTCTTTCTTTATTTCGAAAGTTCGATTGTCATCGAATAATTGTATTTAATATAGCATGCGTTGTGGTATAATGCAATCATAAAAGCTTTACAAAGAGGAGGCTCTCTCTCATGAAAGTTCTATTCCATCCGGACGTAGCAGACTTGCATTTATCCTCTGTCCTGTATGCTTTAAGCGATCCGATCCGATTGCTAATCGTCTCAGAGCTCCGCAACAACCAGGAGTGCACCTGCGGGGATATCTCGGTGCCTGTCGTCAAATCCACACTATCCCATCACGCCCGCACCTTGCGGGAAGCTGGCATCATCAAGGTCCGTGTCCAGGGTACACAGCGTCTTCTGTCCTTGCGAACGGAGGATCTGGAATTACGTTTTCCCGGATTGCTTTCCTCTATTCTCGATGCCTTCGAAACGTCGGAAGAAAAGAAACAGCTGCTGAGGGCGCAAGGAACGGTAGTCGGCCGTTTCTAGGCAAGCCATTCGCCGGGGACGTCATTCATACCCTAGCGCAAAAGCCCTCCCCGCTCATCTGACCGGAGAAGGCCCACTCTATAATAGAAGAAAGCATGGACTTGCTAGCCTGCGCTCTGTAGAGCCGGCAGCTCCAGTACAGCCTCCAGCCCTTGACCTGGTCCGCTGCGGAGTATGAGTCGTCCATGGTGAGCCTGGGCAATTCTAGCCACCATGGGCAGTCCGAGTCCATGACCGTTAGCGGCGAGGCGTTTGCGGGACGAGGCATACGGCAGCTCCAGCAGACCGGATAACTCCTCCGGTGGGATGCCGCGGCCGTTATCCGTTACCTTCAAGCGGCACGTGACGCCTCCAGGCTGCAGGGCGGCTTCGATGCGGATCTCACAGCCCTGCGGGTTATGGCGGACGCTGTTCTGCACCAGATTGGCAATCGCTCTCAGCAGCAGCTTCTCATCCGCCTTAACAGCGATGCTCTCATCCGTTATGTGCAGCGTAATCGAATATCGGGCATCCAGCCCCTGATTTAGAAAGTCGGATACCGTCTGCCTGGCGGCCGCGGACAGTCTCATCCGCTTAACATGCAGCGGCTGCATATCATACTCCAGCATGGACACGAGATTCAGGTCCTGCACGAGTGAGCGGAGCTTCTCCCCCTGCTTGCGGATAATACCCGCATACTGCCGCTGTTCCTCAGGCAGTTCCCCGTGCTCCTCGAGCTCACTGGCATAGCCGAGCACCATAGACAGCGGTGTGCGGATATCGTGAGAAATCCCCGCGATCCAATTCGAGCGGGCCTCATCCTTGGCTTTGAGCGCTTTATTCTTGGCCTGAAGTATCCCGGAGGTATGGTTGATGCTTTGAGCCAGATCGTTCAGCACCCCACCCGGTTCGACATGCACCTGCTCTTCCTTGGCTAGGCCGTGAATGCCTGCAACTAGCGGCTTGATCGCACGTACCATCCGTGTGCCGATCAGCACCGACAGCAGCAAGGCCAATACGATGTTGCCTGCCAGCAGCAGCAGCGACCTAAGCGGCAGTGTACTGACCCAGCTAACCGGAAACATGAACTGGTACTTCGCATAGCTGGTTTTCGGGTAGCCGACCACCAGAAGACCGTCCTGATGCTCCCAACTGTACACGGGGTATTCCATCAAGTAATGACGGGAAAACTTGGCCGCATCTATCAAGCTGTACGAGAGGGGGATTTCCTCCGGCAGCTTATATCTCCACGCCACTTGGCCATCCGGGCCGATCAGCATAGCCCAAGCCTCCGCCTGATTCAGCCGTTCCTCTTCTCTGCTACTCAGCCGATAGTCGCCCCCTTCCCGGCTTAGCGCCTGCGCCGTTTCTTTCACCACCGCACCGGGAGACTGCCCCTCATTCATTCCCTTGAAAATCAACGTCCCCAGCAGCACCAGGTTTACGATGACTAAGAGGGCGAACATCAGCAGGGTAATCCCGATGAATCGCCTCAATATGCGGATCATGCCGTCCATCCCGAGTTACTCCTTTACCTGCAGCTTATATCCGAGTCCTCTGACCGTAAGCAGATGTTTGGGCTTCGAGGGATCTCGCTCGATCTTCTCCCGGATGCGCCGGATGTGCACCATCAGCGTATTCTCGTAGCTGTACGCATCATCCCCCCAGACCGACTGACAGAGGGCATCGGTTGTGACGATCCGACCCTGGTTCTCATACAGCTTGACCAGCAGCCCCCGCTCCTTGGGCGTCAGCGGAATTTCCTCCCGATCACGGGTCACCATCGCCAGTTCCAGATCCACCACCCATCCGCCCAGTTGGAAGCAAGGCAGGCTCTCGGAGACGACCGGTGCATATACACGCTTCAGAATCGCCAGCAGCCTCAGGATCAGCTCGCGGGGCAAGAAAGGCTTCACAAGATAGTCGTCCGCTCCGAGTCCAAGCCCCAGCAGCCTGTCTTCGTCCTCACCCCTCGCCGACAGAAACAGCACTGGCAGCTGGGAGAACTGCCGGATTCGTGTCAGCACCGCGAAGCCATCCAGGTCTGGAAGCATCACATCCAGAATCGCGATATCCGGCTTTTCCAGCCGGCAGATCGACAACGCCGATTCCCCGTCCGGCGCTGAATAAATCCGGTAAAAGCCTTCCTTGCGTAAAAACATCTCCACCATCTGCCTGATCTCCGGCTCATCGTCCACAAGCAATATTTTTTTGTCCTTGAGTATGTCCACTCAGCATCACCTGACCCTATTATACATGCCCGCGAATCTGTATGCTGCTTCTTACAAGCCGGGGAGATGAATTTAAGGCTAGTGTAAGGTTGGCGTCAGCCTGTCGCAAGCTGCTAACGCTACAGTAGGTGGTGAGCACAGAATCTATGAATGGGAGCTGAATAGCCACATGAGCGCCGAATACATGGTCGCCACCTACAACCTGTCCAAGTCGTACAACAGTGTCTACCGGGTAGACACTCTCAATCTGAATGTCAGGCAAGGCGAGATCTACGGCTTCCTCGGACCGAACGGAGCCGGAAAGTCCACCTCGCTCAAAATGCTGCTCGGCCTAACCCAGCCGTCTGGCGGACGAATCACCTTATTCGGCAAGGAGCTAAGTCAGCACCGCATATCCATTCTCAGCCAGGTCGGTTCGTTGATCGAATCCCCCTCCTACTACGGGCACCTGACCGGCTTGGAAAATATGCGCGTGATGAAGCGGCTGCGGGGCGTACCTGAACGGAATATCCGGGAGGCGCTGGGCATCGTCCGGCTTGAGAAGCACCAGCACAAGCGGGTCGATCAATATTCGCTCGGTATGAAGCAACGGCTGGGGATAGCCATGGCGCTGCTTGCCTTTCCCCGGCTGCTCATCCTCGACGAGCCGACCAACGGACTCGATCCGGCCGGAATCGGCGAGATTCGCGAGCTGATCAAGTCCTTGCCCGGACGCTATGGCATCACCGTGCTGATCTCCAGCCATCTGTTATCGGAAATCGAGCAGATGGCCACGTCAGTCGGCATTATTCATGAAGGGAAGCTGCTGTTTCAAGGAGACTTGACCGAGCTGCAGGCCCGAGGACAATCCTCCGTATCCTTCACAACCCAGGATGCCGCTTCCGCGGAAAGCCTGCTGCTAGCAAGCGGGTTCCAGCCCGTGAATCGTCAAGGGCGCCTTCATATCGAAGGCATGCAGGACGAGCAGATTGCCGAGGCCAATCGGCTGCTGGTGAGTGCGGGAATTCCCGTCATCCGGATTGAGGAGCATAAGAAAAGCCTAGAAGAAATTTTTCTAGACTTGACGGGAAGGGAGCGAACATTGTGATCCAGATGCTGGCCTTGGAATTTTACAAGCTGCGCCGCAAGCGGATTCTGGTCATGATGACCCTATTCCTGGGGGTGCAGCTGATCTGGATGCTAATGTCCATAAGCATCTACATGTCCAGAAATACCAGCAACGCTTCGTGGGAGACCATCCTCGTCATGGCCGGGTCCATCAACGGACTGTTCTTGCCCCTGATGTCGGCCATCGCCATCTCCCGCGTCTGCGACATGGAGCATAAGGGAAATACGTGGAAGCTGCTGATCCCTGTCGCCGTCAAGCGCAGCCGGCTGTACCTCGCCAAGTACGCCTGTGCCAATCTGCTGCTTCTCTACTATGTGCTGCTGCAAGCAGGGGTGATGGTGGCCTTCGGGCTGGTCAAGGACTTCGCGGGCCTGGTCCCCATCCGCCTGCTGCTGGCCTTTCTCGGCGGAACCATCCTGGTCAATCTGGCCGTCAGCGCACTGCAGCAATGGATCTCACTGGCCGTGAGAAACCAGGCCTTCGCCCTCTGCCTCGGCATGGTTGGCGGCTTCATCGGCATGGCCGCCAGCTTCTTCCCGGAGCCTGTCCGCCGCTTCCTCATCTGGTCGTACTATACCGGTCTGAATCCCGTACAGATGGTGTATACTGGTCAAACGGCGCAATACGAGCTTCATTCCATCCATGTCGGCTTGCTGCTGGCTGTAGGGATGGTTTCCGTGATTCTGTATTTGGCCGGAAGCCTTCAAGTCTCCCGGCAGGATATGTAGGAGGTGGTTACGATGTGGCAACAAACCTTTTCCGCCGAGTGGCTCAAGCTGCGCAGATCCCGCCTGGGGCTCGTATTGGCTGTCCTTCCGGTGCTCAGCCTGCTGATGGGCTGCGCCAACTTTGTCATCAACCAAGCCGTGCTGCAGAATGGTTGGTACAGCCTGTGGACCCAGGTCAGCCTGTTCTACGGCGAGTTTTTCCTGCCCGTGCTGATCGCGATCTGCTGTGCCTACGTCTGCCGCCTGGAGCATATGAATCACAATTGGAATGCCCTCCTGACCGCCCCCGTCTCTCCGGCGAGCGTCGTGCTCTCCAAGCTAGGGGTCGTAAGCGTCCTGATCGCAGGCGTCCAGCTGTTGTTTGTCGGGCTGTATGTGGGAGCGGGACTGACACTTGGACTAGGGAACTCCCTGCCTCCTGAGCTGCCCGGATGGGCACTGAGGGGTTGGCTTGCCTCCGTCGCCATCGGCGCCGTGCAGCTCATGCTGTCCATGCGCATCCGCAGCTTCGCCGCCCCGGTCGGCATCGCGCTGTGCGCGGTGTTTCTGGGGTTGGGGTTGTATGTGGCTAAGCTAGGCTACCTTTCTCCCTACTCCCTGCTGACGCTGGGGATGGGCGTGCTGAGTCAGGAGAGCTTGAACGTGGTGGAGAACGGAGCATTTATGTTGATGAATATGCTGTTCACGGCCGGCTTCACGGCGTTGACAGTTAGGGGATTGCGGCGGGGGGATGTGGGTTGAAGGAGCAGCCGTCTTCTGTTTCATGCCGATTCGGTTTTAGAGGCAGGGCCCTTGTCCGAGACAAAGCTATTTTTTAGAATGGCTCACGATTGTTTCACGGATCAATGGGGGTTCTCTGTCCCTTTTTCGCTGCATCATTACGATGAGGATCTGAAACATCTTCCCATTTGTTTGCGTCTTGTTGACGAAGTAATGAGTAGCTTGAACAGTAGACTCAAAACCTATGGAGGAACTGGCTTCATTCCGGAGCACGGTTCAAGAAACAAAGTCTGCTTCGACTTTCTTTATCGCTTTCTAGTCAACATCATCGATTCAAAAGCGACGATCATAGTCGATTATGGACTCAATAATCTTGAGGATGTTAGAAAATTAGATCAGTGGATTACAGAAAGAGGCGGAGAACTCATCACGATACATTGTGTCTGCAATGATGAAAAGATCTGGTCAGCACGGCTTTCTGAACGAAGCAACAATCCGCTCCCCAATCAACTCATCACTAATTTATCTGAGTTA
Organism: Paenibacillus filicis; assembly: GCF_038070315.1. Classification (NCBI taxonomy): domain Bacteria; kingdom Bacillati; phylum Bacillota; class Bacilli; order Caryophanales; family Paenibacillaceae; genus Paenibacillus; species Paenibacillus filicis. The sequence goes on from NZ_JBBPCC010000024.1 coordinate 113,068, forward strand.
AAAGAACATTATAAGGAATCGGGGCCAGCGTTTTTTGAAGAAGAATTAGTTGTGGACACGGCTACATCAATACCTATGAATATGGATAAAATCTTATCCTATTGCACTAACCGATAACTGCCGTCTAATAGGCCGCAGCGTTGCTCTATGATTCTGAGTCATAGACCCATGCTGCGGCTATTAGGGTTTTGCGCTTGCCGGTTTGATTTTTTCATCTTTTTCTGCAGCTTATCCTTGATACGGACGCATTTGTTCAAATGTAAAAAGTTATGCCTTGTTGCTGGCATCAGCACAAGTCCGGCAATCGTCTTCTTGCTCCAATATTCAGCAATACCGCTGGCTTCTTGAAGGATAGCCCCTTCCTCAAACAGCCTTCGGATTCTACGATCTTGAACTTTATCTTTGAACCCTCCTGGTTGCAGAGACGAAATAATCAGCCTAGTTTGTTTGCCTACAGCGATCCGATAATCTAATAGAGCATCCATATCAATATGAAAGCTGAGTTCTGCGATATCTTCGTCACTCATGCTGTTTCCGCTGTGGGTGAATCTGACGTCCATTTTGTGCAACCAATGATCGGAATGCAGCACCTGCTCGCTGTCAGCAACTAGAATATTCATCGTCATGTCTTCGACTCTTGCTATATGCCAGAGATGCCATGCGATTGAGTTCTTTGTATCCGTAGCCTGTACAGGGTACTCCCTCAATGTACGTTCCTCCAGACCCTCCCAAACATCATCCTCTAATGTATGGATGCAGCCATTCACCATCTTCGAAGCGTACAACAAAGCGTGATGCTCGAGAAATAGTTCAATCGCTCGAGGATGTTCATTTGGAACTAAGATCATTTCAGTTAATCTCTTATGCGTTTCATTCCAAGCCCTTCGTTGTTCCAAATCCATGGAAATCCACTCCAATATAAGCTGTGATATTTGATATGGAAATGATAGCTATACCTAGTTTATCATGAAAGATTCCAGCAGCCTTAGAATAAGCGATGAAAAGAAAATAAAAAATCTTGAAACGCTTTGGATAGATTTGAGTCTTATCCATAGGAGGTGACAAAGTGACAGGCTTCGATGCCATCTATAAACACTACTTTTCTGATGTATACAAATACGTACTGTCTCTTAGCCGAAATGAAGCCATTGCGGAAGAAGTTACGCAGGAGACCTTTTTCAAGGCTATGCAGAACATTGATCGATTCAACGGAACGTGTAAGTTGTACGTATGGCTCTGCCAGATAGCGAAAAATACTTATTTTTCATGGTCCCAGAAACAGAAGCGTACGCTTCCCGGTCTGGATACGGACTGTTCATCAGATCGAGCACCGGATATAGAAACTAGCTTTCTCGACAAAGACGCAGCGCGTCGGTTACATATTCGGCTCCATCATCTGAACGAGCCGTACAAAGAGGTTTTTACTTTACGCGTGTTTGGAGAGCTGCCCTTCTCACAGATCGGCGAGTTGTTCGGGAAAACCGATAGCTGGGCGAGGCTGATCTTTTATAGGGCAAAAAAACAACTGCAGGAGGAATTTCGATGAACATATCTTGTGCCATCATCAAAGATTTGCTGCCCTTGTATCACGATGGTGTCTGCAGTAATGAGACGAAAGCCATGGTCGAGGAACACCTTGCTGCTTGTGATAGCTGCAAAGCCGAGTTACAGGCTATGGACGATGAGCTGCCCATGAACCAAACAGAGCAGAATTTGAAAGAAGCCGAAGCCGTACAAAACCTGTCCAGGAGGTGGAAAAAAGGAATGCTCCAATCTTTGTTAAAAGGAGTTTTTATCGCGATAACAACAATAGCGATTGTTCTTCTTGTGTTGTATGTTTTTGTGGATGTCAAGGTTGTGCCGAAAGCCTAATTCTGTTAACAGGGAATACTCCATGATTCGGAAGCCGCTGTTTTCTGTCCGTGAGGAGCCGTCACCCTACCGTGACGGCTGGATGCAGAAAGTGACCACCAATCGAACTTCACTCCGTCAGACCTGTTTTCAACGAAATTCCCCAACCAAATTTCTCATTAGAGGAAAGTTCCGCTCGGATGGTATTTGAACCAGCCTGCCATGAGACAGGAATACTCACGAAATCCGGACGAATACGCCCGTCATGTTTAGGAGGACTCCAGTTCCAGGAACCATCATACACCGCTTCGTCATTCATCCAAAGCCGAAGATGATCACTAAACCCAAACGATACAACAGAACTCTTCTCCTCGGCTACAGCAACTGTACTTTGGATTTGAACGGTGGCTCCGCTCGAAGCCGGATAAAGTCTGTTCACGTTTAAAGTTCCATTTTCTTCAACAAAAGCATGCTTCCACTCCGACTCAGCCGGTCGTTCCTTCCCCAAGTATGGCTCGGATATTACCCACTCTGTTACAAAGGATTGAGCTTTTAAGTGATCAAAATCAGTAGTCCGCTCATCCACTGCTTTCGGCTCAATCTCCTCAACGGTCAATTCGCGGATATAAACGGGGACGAAATTCCAGAATCCAATTTTCCCTGCTCGTTTCCCATGCTGAAGATTTGGGATCACGAGTTGTGGAACCGGATCTTCATCCAAATAGACCCAAGCCCCTTTTTCTTGAACGTCGATTCTAAACTTTCTCCATACTTTCGTAGTATCCGGTAGGGGCGTTTGATAGTACGGTCCATGATAAATTTGCCATGTCATCGACCCGTTCATGATAGGATCATATTGAATTTCGAAAGGACCCAGATAAACCAATTCAAAATTAGAGGAATCACGTGATCCAAAAATGAACCCGATAAATCCAACTTCCTCAGGAATGGCAACTTCGGCTTGGATACTAAACGCTTGATACGGGATTTCTTCCTTGAGAAAAAAGGCTCCATTCATGTTCTTAAGAAACAATGCCTCCCGATCCTTCCAGACCGTCACACGTGCACTTGAATCACCGAACTCAAATTGATCGAGATCTTTGCTTAAATTCCATACCATTTTGTTCATGGGAAACTCCTAGTCATTGTTGATAGGCACTAATATGCCTCCATTGATAGATTACCATATTTTTATATTTTTCAGCATTATTGTATAAAGAAAAACACTCGGATCTCCCCGTATACAGATCTGGCCCTTCTTCACTGCTTCTGCCAATAAAAAAGCCTGTAGACCCTGCTCCAAAAGGAGCATTGTCTGCAGGCAGAGGCTGCCTCTATGAGACAGCCCTTGTTGCATGTTTAAAATACTTTTGTCGTCCACGATTCGCAGTTCCAGGTATCCGTCACGACATCGCGGTAAAATTCGGGTTCATGGGAAATCAGCAGAATACTGCCCTTATATTCTTTAAGCGCACGCTTGAGCTCATCCTTGGCATCGACGTCAAGGTGGTTGGTCGGCTCATCGAGCACCAGCAGGTTCGTCTCACGATTGATGAGCTTGCACAAGCGCACCTTCGCTTTCTCACCGCCGCTTAAGACCGCGACCTTGCTTTCGATATGCTTGGTGGTCAGGCCACATCTGGCCAGAGCCGCCCGAATTTCAAACTGGGTGAAGGACGGGAACTCTTTCCAGACCTCTTCAATGCAGGTGTTGTAATTCGCATCTTTGATTTCTTGCTCGAAATAGCCAATTTCCAGCAGATCGCCGAGCTTGGCCGAACCTGCAACGGCCGGAATTTGGCCGAGAATGCTGCGCAGCAGCGTCGTCTTACCGATTCCGTTCGCACCCACGAGCGCAATTTTTTGCCCCCGCTCCATGCTCAGATTCAGAGGTCTCGACAGCGGCGAATCGTAACCGATCACGAGATCCTTGGTTTCAAAAATCACCTTGCCGGACGTACGACCCGTCTTGAAGTTGAATTGCGGCTTAGGCTTCTCCTTAGCCAGCTCGATAACATCCATTTTATCCAGCTTCTTCTGGCGGGACATCGCCATATTCCGTGTAGCCACGCTGGCCTTGTTCCGTGCAACGAAGTCCTTCAAGTCGGCAATTTCCTGCTGCTGCCGCTTAAAGGCAGATTCAAGCTGTTGCTTCTTCGCCTCATAGACCTGCTGGAAATAATCATAATCCCCCACATAACGCGACAGCGCCTGATTCTCCATATGGTAGATCAAGTTGATCACGCTGTTCAAGAACGGAATGTCATGGGAAATTAGAATGAACGCATTCTCGTATTCTTGCAAATAGCGCTGCAGCCATACGATGTGCTGCTCGTCGAGATAGTTCGTAGGCTCGTCAAGCAGCAGGATGTCCGGCTTCTCCAGCAACAGCTTAGCGAGCAGTACCTTGGTCCGCTGACCGCCGCTGAGATCATGGACGTCCTTATCCAACCCGATGTCTGTAAGTCCCAGTCCACGGGCTGTTTCATCCACCTTGGCATCGATCATATAAAAATCCTGATTCGTTAACGTATCCTGGATCGTTCCGACATCCTCCAGCAGCTGCTCCAGCTCCTCCGGGGAGACCTCGCCCATTCTGCCGTACATGTCGTTCATCTCTTGTTCCATATCGAATAAATATTGGAACGCTCCGCGCAAAACATCGCGAATCGACTGGCCCTTAGTCAGCACGGCATGCTGGTCCAGATAGCCAACCCGCACGCGTCTGGCCCATTCGACTTTACCGTCGTCCGGCTGAAGCTTGCCGGTGATAATATTCATGAAGGTGGATTTACCTTCCCCGTTGGCCCCAATCAGGCCAATATGCTCGCCCTTCAGCAAGCGGAAGGATACATCGCTGAAAATCGCGCGGTCCCCGAACCCGTGACTCAGCCGTTCTACATTAAGTATACTCATGACTTTGCACCAATTCCTTTATCAAAGATATTCTCGTCATATTATAAAGGTTCTGGCCGCGTAACTCCAGATGGAGATGAAAAAATTAAAATAAAGAGAGTCGAATGTCACTTGTACCCAACATCGATCCTCGATCCATTGGGAATTGGGATATGGATAGATGGGTTTTGTCCGGATGAACGGTTTTTACATTCTACTTCTCCTGCTCCTTGATCACTTGCTCAATCCCCAACAGAATCAGCCTCAATCCGAACTCAAACGCTCCGTCGGTCCCCATCAGTTCGAACAGCCCGTTCGTGAACATCCTCTTGAACAATCCTGCTTCCGTCTCGCTCATGGAGTCCAGAAGGCGAATCATCTCCTCACCCGGAATTTCTTCCTCCTCCTTAAGGATTGCGGAGACAATACGCTCATGCTGATAATTGTCTAGGACGAAGTGGAAGACATAGTTCACAAGCGTAGTAACCACTTGCATTTTCTGCTCTTGTTCAAGCGGCGTCGATTCCACACAGAGCAGCATACGGTTGGTGAAGCGGATGATGTCCGGTTCGTGGGGCAGCGTCATCATCATGAGCTGTGTGGAGCAGGGATACCGGCTGAGCACACTCCGTACCGTTACCGCAAACCCCGTCAGCTGCTCCTTCCAATCCCCCTCGGAGTGGAACTCCTCCAAGATCATTTTCGATATCTGGTTGGCCAGACGCTGATAGAGATTCTGCTTGCTTTTGAAGTACCAGTACAGAGAGGGAGCCTGAATCCCCAGCCGGTCGGCCAATCGTCTCATGCTGAACTTCTCGATGCCATCCTCCCTCAGAAGCTCCCACGAGGTCTCCAAAATCTTCTCCTCCGAAATCTGAGGCTGCTGCTTTTTCATCGGTATCCGCCCTTCTATCTTACAGTGTTAGTTTTTACTTTACAGATGCATAAGTTAATGATATCATCTTACACTGTAAGGTTCAATCTTACAGTGTTAGTCAATTATACACCCAAATAAATGAAGAAAGTAGTGACACACATGGATGCAGAAAACCTCCATTACTTTGAGAAAGCATCGATCGCAAAAGCCGTAGCTCACTTCGCTGTACCGATGATGCTAGGCACGTCAATGGGTGTGATATATTCCATCTTGAATGCCTATTTCCTTGGTACACTGGGCAATACGGCCATGTTAACCGCACTCGCACTAACCTTGCCGTTATTCGCGATCATTATGGCGCTAGGCAATTTGATCGGCGTGGGTAGCGGTACATTCATTTCCCGTTTGCTGGGAGAGAAAAAATATGACGATGTCAAGCATGTGTCTTCATTCGCCTTTTACAGCAGTCTAGTTCTCTGCATGATCGTAATGGCTGTCGGGCTCCCGTTGATCGATCCAATCGTTCATGGCCTGTTGGCAACGCCTGACTCCTTCGGATTCACGAAGGACTATGTCACGATTATGATTATTGGCTCACCATTCATCGTATTATTCCTTACGCTAGAGAATATCTTGCGCTCCGAGGGTGCAGCCATCACGTCGATGATCGGCATGATTCTCAGTGTTGTCGTGAATACTATGCTCGATGCGCTCGTTATCTTCGTCTTCCATTGGGGCGTGATCGGCGTTGCGTCTGCTACGGTCATTTCTAACCTGGTTGCGAGTGTGTTCTACGCCTTCCATATCGGATATAAGAGCGAATTCTTAACGATCTCCGTAAAATGGTTCAAGGCTACAATGGACATTCTGAGCCATGTATTCAAAATCGGAGTTCCCGTCTTTGTTATGAGTGTCTTCCTTGGTGCTATGTCGCTTATCTTCAACCATTTTCTTGTCGAATATGGAGATCGGGCCGTAGCGGCTCACGGAATTTCATCACGTTTATTGCAATTTCCTGAGTTTATTCTGATGGGATTATGCGAGGGAGTCGTTCCGTTGATTGCCTTCTCTTTTACAGCGAATAAATTACGCATGAAGCAGACCATTGGATTTACGATCAAAGTGATTGTGGCGTTAGCAGTCGTCTTCGGCATCATCGTCTATCTGATTTCCGATCACTTAATTGGTTTATTTACGAATGACCCGCAATTAATTGAAATGGGGAGCTACATTCTACATGTGACGTTCTTATCCTTGTTCATTACAGGAATGACCACGTTGTTTACGGGGATCTTCCAAGCAACAGCGCAAGGAACCGCCGCGTTGATTATGTCAGTGATTCAAGGAATTACTTTGATTCCTGTGTTGTATATTGCCAACCGAATGAACGGCTTCCACGGAGTGGTCTGGTCGCTCGTCATCGCGGATGCTGTCGCTTTTCTTGTTGGTGCCATCATGCTGTATGTTCTGCGGACCAAATTGCAGCCGGATTTGGATTATTCAACATAAGGGTACTCCCGATCCTGCCTTTTTAGGTACATGCAAATCGAAAATAGCAAAGCAAAACATGCAGATTGCAGAACTGACAGGGCAAAGCCTCAGCTCATTCAGTAAGACTTCTACGCAACGGTGCTACTCAGCCATATAGCTTCTGAAGCGTAAGATCAAAAACATGCCGTTACTTACCATAAGGTTCACCGTGCTGTCTGTAACGGTAAGCTATTTTAAGAAAAACAGGCCATCCATTGTGGGACGGCCTGTTGCTTTTCATATGGGAGGGTTATTTTAGCTCATAATAATCCATCGTCGAGGTTTCCACGAAACCGCAGGATTGATAGAGCCGAAGTGCATGGGCGTTCTCCACGGCCACTTGCAGCATAATGTCCCCTGCGTTCGCTTCCTTCAGCTTATCTATCGCTTCCAAGAGAGTTGCTCGTCCATATCCCTTGCCACGATACTCGGGCAGAACGCCCAGACCATAGATGCCCCCGATGCCGGGGGACAGCTGGATATGGACTTTCCCGATGACCTGTTGGTCAACTTCTGCAAGATAGATGGTCATGCCCCTCTTTTCTTCCTCCTCAGGCAGGATCATCCCTTCCATTAGACCGCTTGTCTCCTCTTCCCCCAGCTTATCACCAAAGTATATTGCATTCTGCCTGTGAATCTCCCACGCGTCGGAATTTGTCGCCTTTCGAAATATAAGGCTCTCTAAGTCATTGTGTATCTCCGGTCGATTCACCCGAAGATACATCTCATGCTCCGAATGATGGTACCTTGCTCCGGTTCCTTGAATGAACGCTTGCCCGGCTTCTGACTTCCGATCGCTTAAGAGAAGCATACTGTCGGGAGATCTGCGCCTCCACTCTGCCATAACCAGCCTACTTAATGTCCCAAACACGCCTTGGCGCCTGTATGCTGGATTCACCATGCCATTCACTTCGAGCGGTGTGCCCGCGCCGCCGAATTCACAAATCCCCATATAACCAATCAACTCATGTCCATCGAAGTACATGAATTCATTGATTTGGCGGATCCCCGCACAGTCTTTCCCTGAATATACGCCAAGCTTGTAGTCCAACTCGAGCTTCAGCGTCGTCTGATCTTCGCGGATGCACCGTTCTTGGAGCCTGTTAATCAAGTCATAGTCTTCTTGGTCGATTCCTTCTCTGAGCTTCAACCACGGGTTATGGATAGTCTTCATGTGACACCTCTATGGGTCCGATTGTCGTATTCCTTTGCTGTAAGTCTATCGTAGCATGACATTATCTCCGTTCCACTGTCCTATTAGGGGCCGCAGAAAAGGAGGTGATTCTTCTAGTCGATAGCAGTGAAACGTGACTTCACAATCTTGCTGTGGGATTAAGATATGCTTCACTGTAATATTTTCACAGTTACAGAAACGTTGCCAGATCCCCCCTGTCCACTAGCCTTTACGTTAAATTTATCACCAGGTCTTGAAGAGTTATAAGCCCCTGTAAATGTATTAAATTTATCAGCTTGAACATTTGAAAACCATTTAACAGCTTGTCCGGTTGTCATATTGTTTAAGCCGAAGTTAACACCAGCAACTGTACCTGATGCATATTCTACGTAGAAATCAGGCTCACTACTTGTAAATGAAAAGTCCGAACCAAGTTTAACACTCTGAGTACCATCTGTGTTCTGAGGTACGCTTATCGTACCGTTAAAAATATCAATGGCTCTTAAAGAAACTGTGCCTTCAGTTGTATAATCACCATAAACTACACTGAAATCGGGTGATAATGTGTAGCCATCCGGTGTGAATCCATTTTCCATATCTATCAATAGATTTCCATGTTTGTCATAAACATCGCCATTCACTAACTGATAGCCTTTGTCTAAAGTGTTAACTGATTTAACAGTAAACGTTGCATTTCCACCAGTTGACGACACATCGTTAGAACTAACAGCAAATTTATATTTTGTCCCTATAGTCAAATTAGTAAAAACTCCGCCACTGCCTACTTGAAGTGTTGAATGACCAGAAACCAAAGTACCATTATCATATTTTAATGAAACATTATAGGTAGTTCCACCATTCAATGTATGAAGAAGGAAAACTGCATCAGTAGAATCAGCAGTGAACTCTCCACAAACAACGCCTTGATTACCATTAGTATTTTTGGACATATACACTCCAGCCTTATTCCAGAAGGTTGTTAGTGCATGAATAGTTTCAAACTGACTAGGTGTAATTTCTGAAAAGTAAACGTTAAGGGGTAATTTTTTCTCAGAAATAACTGGTGTATTAGGAGTTGACTGTTCTTCAGCAAAAGCTGAACCAGAAAGCAGTAATGAAAAACTTAAAACAGCAGCAGAAATTCTACCCATTCTTTTTGTTTTCATACAAAAACCTCCATGATCATTTATAATAGGTCACTATAAATTTCATTTTTTCTGTGAAAAGAAAGAATGATCCAACTCATTTTATGAACCTGCTTCATATTTGTGAAAACTCCCTAGATTTATTTAATTTCAGTACATATTTAACTTTTATTACGCCTTTACCCCGATTGCATCTACCGTTTTGTTTACGAATTTGATGAATATCTCTTTCATAACATTATATTCAAAAAATTACCTATTCCTCATCATATCACACCGTGGGAAGTATTGGACAATAATCGGAACCCGGTGATACACTGAGTCATATTGGAAAAGCAGGAGTGAACGCTAATGAGCTGGGATGTTCTCATCATGAAGGAGAAATATGATTTCGACACATCAGGGGAGAGTCAACCTGATATTGCTCCTCTCGGCAAACGGGACGGAATCATTAAAAAATTGACACAATGTATGCCTAATTTGGATTATGGGGATGAAGCGTGGGGAATCTTGAATGATGAAGGTTACTCGATCGAATTCAACACAGGAAACGAGGAAATTGTGGACTCCATTATGCTGCATATCAGGGGCGGAGGAACTGTGATGGATACCATCCAATTGGTTTGTGAAACGTTGGGTGCATATGCGCTCGATACATCTGACTGTGCCTATATTGATTTTATGCAATCTGATCAAGCACAGGAATCATGGGAGCGATTCCAGAAGTACCGGGACAAAGTTTTAAGCAAAGCGAAAGATACTCCAACGTGATCATATGTGGCAGCGTGCACTGCCATCCTCATCATATTGCTTACGGAATTGAGTAACTTCAGAAACTGCTGTTTTCAAGTCCGTACGGCGCTCCTCCTATATGCGCACTTCCTTCAGCTACCAATAAACTTAATACATCGCTTTCTACAACAGCGGACGTTTTCAGAAAAAATTTGGCGACCGTTTCCCGGTGAAATACCGAAAAACGATCGCCGTTTACATACCTGTTTCTTAATGGCGCAGACTTTAAAAGTTCATCTGGTTCATACCTGCCTCCACATAAATTCCACTGTTTTTAATATCCACAAGTGCAAAGGATAAAAGACGTAGAATAAATACTTAGAAAAATGGTTGCTTAACCCTCTTTCTCCACGATATAAAAGTATGAATGGAATGACTGTTATGAATAAGAAATCTGAGTTAATCATGAGCATCTGTATGGTCTCAGATACGGTTTCATATGGCACATAGGATATCAAAAATAATCCAACGGATAGCAAGGCATATCCTATCATTTTCTTGCTCATACTTCTTCTGAAAAAGTAGGTTATGAGTATAAAGGGGATCTGAACCATTCCTCCCTCTGTGAAAAACAACCCCACAGGAATAAGCAACAAAGCTCCAGCTATGAATCCTATTCTGCTTATGCCGGCCCTCTTCTTACTCTGTTCAAACAAGCTGATGATGATAAGCCCTACTGCCAATGTCATAAATATATTGTTATATATTCTAACCTGCTCCGAAGCGAACAAACCATTTATAATCAAATTTCCTATTTGCATAAAGACCGCAAAACCTAATAATCTAAGATTATAGTTGAGTTTGTTTCTAGTATGGAATAATCCTTCAACCATCAAAAATGCAAACATCGGTGCTACGAATCGTGATAAAGGATGAAACCATACAGGAAATACCTCTGGAAAAGAAAAATATAGATGATCCATCAACATCACGAGAAGCGCAATGATTTTTAATTGAAATGCGTTTAATTTTATCATTTTAACGTCCCCTAGGAGTCTTAAGATGAAATTAGTTACTGCTCTTTATCATACTTCTAGCTCCGATATACGTGGCCAGAAAATACCCTCCGTAGACGATGCATATAAAAATCGCAGCAAATACGATATGGCTTGCCATACTAACGGTTCCGAATCGCTCAACAACATCCTTGGCTAGCTTCAATCCCACCACAGAATGGAGTACAGCCAAACTTAACGGCGTAAAAAAGTAGATCCCAATTTGGATAAAGATCGACTTGTTGATCATCTTCTCTTCCGCCCCTATTTTTCGCAAAAGCTTATATCTTTCCATACTATCCGCACATTCCGATAACTGCTGAAGCGCTAAAATCGCTGCACTGGCTATCAGGAATACAAGGCCTAAGTAAATGCCCAAAAAGGAGAAAGTCATGGCCAGTCCTTGCCCGGAAGCATAGACCTCTGCTTTGCTAATTTGGTGGAATAAATTATACCCATCTTGATCTTTGGGTCCCTTCTCTAATAAACCCTTTACTAGATTAGCAGCCTCTTCATTATGGTTATGCTTGTATTGAATAGATAAGCGGCTTGAACGTGGTATCGGTTCTAGGCTTTCGACAACATGATCCTGAAGCACAATTGTTCCGTAATTCCTGGATTCATAATCTACTTCTATGTTTACATAGATGCCATGATTATATCGGGGTGTGAACTCTGTACTCCCCAGCTTGATGATACGTTTGTCCTTAATAAAGTTGCTGTATGCAGCGGCCATATCATCCTGATTAAAAGTCAGCACATATTGATTGGTTCCCAGATCAACCGTATCTTTTCCCTGGAGCGCCATGAGCTTGTTGTAATCCGTCAGTCTTATCGCCTTAAGGTTCCTTGCTCCGAATTTCATGTTGTACGTTGTCTTTTGTTTTAAATTTGCAAGATCCTGAGTATCCAATAATTGATCATAAGGAAGGGCCGTATCGTATTCCTTGTACTCGACATAATCGGCTGCCCAATCTTTGAGCCTGATATCATGGTTTTGAAGCTGCTCGGTCATATTCCCCGATTCACCCAAATACCGTATAGTCGCATCATAAGGTGTCTTAAATGCTAGTCCCTTGGATATCCCCTTATTGATACCTAATCCTGACGATAAGATCCCAATGGTTATAAATAACATCAGACATATGAAAGCCATGGTCATAAAGTTTGTATTGATCTTACTGTTGATTTGCCTGGCTATAAACATAATCAGATTTTTAAAATAGACTTTACCGCTCGACTGGACGACTTGCATGGCGAATCCAGCTAAGGATTTAAAGAACAAAAACGTTCCAACAGCTCCGAGCAGCATCGAACCATAGAAATATTCATTGATTTCAAGTATGCCATTTCGCAAAATCAGGATATATGCTGTTATCAACACCATGATGGATAAGAAAAAAAGGAGGGTGGAGAGCTTTTTATTTGTCATTTTTATACTTTCGTTTTTGCGGGAAGCATAGAGTAAATCGATCAATTTATATTTGGATATGGAGACATAGTTGAATAACATGACACATATAAAAATGATACCAAAACAGCCAACCGTCTTTAGCAAGGCACTTTGTGAAAAGATAAATCGATATTTCATCGTATCGACTTCAAACATGGTTGCTGTAAACAAGGATAATCCCTGCGAAAAAAACAATCCTAACAATAGGCCTGCACCAAGAGAAAGGGTACCTATGATCAAGATCTCTGTAAATAAAATACGGGATATTCCATTTTTACCCATCCCTAGCGTCCTATAAATGCCTAACTCTTTTTTTCTTCTCCTAATTAAAAAATGATTGGCATAGATGATTAAAAATCCAAGAATCATGGCTACGAAAATAGAAATGAAACCAATGAATTTTGTTATTAAATCAACGATTTCTTTTTTCGACTGATTGATATCTAACATGACCTTTTGTGCATCCAATGAGTTAAAGGAGTAAAAGATACACACCGCAAAAGTCAATGTTAGAAAATATATGGCATAATCTCTGAAGCTTCTTTTAACATTTCTTAGAGATAAGCTATAATACACGGTTCACGTCACCTCCAAGCAAGGTTACGACTTCCATAATTCGATTGAAAAACTCCTTTCTTGAGTTTTCTCCTCTCACCAACTCATTAAAAATCTTGCCATCTTTAATAAATAGGATTCTTTCGGCATAACTCGCTGTAAAGGCATCATGGGTCACCATTAAAATCGTAGCCTTCATTTCTTTATTTAACTTTTCGAAGGATTCCAGGAGCATCCTAGCCGATTTTGAATCCAAAGCACCGGTCGGTTCATCTGCTAAGATTAACGAGGGTTCCGTTATGATCGCCCTAGCCGCGGCCACTCTCTGCTTTTGTCCCCCGGACATCTCATAAGGAAACTTATTTAGAACTTCCCTGATTTCCAGCTTTTTTGCTACCGTTTCTACTAAGGTTTTGATCTCTACAAAGCTTCTTTTTTGGATCGTTAAAGCCAAGGCTATATTTTCATAAGCAGTAAGGGTATCTAGAAGATTAAAATCCTGGAAGATAAATCCAAGCTCCTCTCTTCTAAAAGCATCCAGAACGTCAGCTTTCATTCTGGTTATATCCTTACCATTGATGACAATACTTCCAGTCGAAACATTGTCTATCGTGGAAACACAATTAAGCAATGTTGTTTTTCCACTACCGGAGGGGCCCATTACCCCTATAAAATCACCCTTTTCAACTTCAAAGCTGATATGATCAATAGCTTTGGTTATAGTTCCCTTCTTTCCGTAATACTTTTCTACATGATCCACCTTTAAGATTGGTTCCATTTTCTTCTCTCCTACATGATTTGTCATTTGTGAGTATATCCTTTATAGGCTTATTATGAACTCATAGGGCAATACCTCATATTGAAGTGCGTGACATGAATCTTTCATTTTTGAAAGACAGAAAACGGTTCAAATAAAAAAAGAGTCCCGTGAATGCATGTCGCATGCTTTCCAGACTCTAACCTCATATTTATCCATCTTACTCCATGGTTGAGAAATCGCCCACAGGAAAAATGATACTTATTTTCGTGCCTACACCCTTATTTGACTCGGCTTTAATTCCCAAACCTAATTTATTAGCAAGTTTATGGCAGATATACAGCCCCATCCCTGTAGACTTTCCAAATATTCTGCCGTTTTCTCCCGTAAAACCTTTATTAAAGATTTTATTTAAGTCTGTTTTTGAAATTCCTACTCCATTATCTTCGATGATCAAGGTGATATTGTCTTTATTTTTTTCAGCATAAAGACTTATTTGCGCCTCTTCTTCCTTCGTGTATTTAATCGCATTGGTTACGACTTGATTGATGATAAATTCAACCCATTTGGCATCATTATAAATAGGAACATGTAAAGCACCTAAATTTAACTTAATTTTCCTATAAATAAAGGATTTTGAGTTTTTCCTTGCCACATTTTTAATTGAATCCATTAAACAAAATTTCTTTATGATGTAATCTTCACTGGTATTCGTGCTTCGTGCATAATATAGAACCTGTTCCACATGTGCTTCAACTTTATTAAATTCCTCTTCAATTTTTTTCGTGATCTCAGTTTTATTATTCTCGATAATAAGCTTACCTGACGCAATAGGAGTCTTAATTTCATGGACCCAGGCCTCCATATATTCTCTATACTCCCCCTCCTTCTCCCTGTATTCTTTGATATGTTCATGCATATCCCGATTTGTAGCCGATATGATTTCGTGAAGGATCTGACCGTCCACAAAATCTGGCTCATGTATGATTTCACTTAATAAATATTTCTGGTCTAACTGGTATAAGCTGCTCAACAAATTCTTATAATAATGATTTTTTCGGATATAGTCATAAATCAATAGAGATAGAATAGGAAAAAACCATACGCATATGGTGTATAAAATAAAATAGCTCTGAACACCCATAAAATAAAGGAAGGACGCCAGAGCAAAGGCTGCTACCGTATTTATAAGGAGAAACACTAGTTTTTCTTTGAGATACTCCATTTTTCTCATTCGACGATATACCCCAATCCCCGCCTTGTTTCAATCATTTCGCCAGTCCCTATTTCATTCAGTTTTTTCCTAAGTCTTGTAATATTGACGGATAAGCTATTATCATCAGCGAAATAATCCGCGGACCATAGATATTCCATGAGTTCTTCCCGTGTCACAATACTTCCTTTATTTTTTATCAAATAAGCTAATACTTTCAACTCATTTTTTGTAAGCTCCAATGTCTTTTCTTCAAACCTTATACTTCCGTTAGCCAAATTTAGCTGTAAGCCTCTATAGGAGATCACATCTGCATCTTTACCCTGATCGTATGCCCTTCGTAACACAGAAAATATTCTTGCCAATAGAATCTGTGTATGATATGGCTTTGTAATAAAATCATCAGCGCCCAGGTTCATGCTCATCAGCTCGTCAGCTTCGCTATCTCTGCTCGTCACAATGATAATAGGCACTTGTGATTTTTTACGGATTTCTCTACAAATATAATACCCATCAAAAAAAGGCAAGTTAATATCTAGAAGGATTAAATCCGGATTCTTCGAATTCACGTATTCCATAATATTGTTAAAAGAGTTTGGAGCCTCTACGATGTAGCCATACCTGGACAAAAGCTCTCCCAATTCCAGTCGGATGGTTTCAGAGTCTTCAATAACTAAAATTTTATACATAGCAGGTCTTCATCCTTTGATTCTTTTAATTTAAACGATCCTGTAAGTGAGACTTTGCTTGCGCTTCCTTTTTCCCATGGCTTTAAGTATAACTTATTTATCGCAGCCTTGTGTATCCACCTTATGGGTTCATAAGATACGGCCTCGGCAAGCTTGATTTTATCCACCCGATTTTTAGAAAAAGGCTCTTTTCTGCTCGGCCATCTTGAAAACCATTCTGCGCGCGGCACCCACCCGAAGCATCGCTTCCTCGGGGATCATGACGAGCCGCGATAGGCAGGCAACTTCGTACACCTCCCGGATCGACAGTTGGTTTCCTGGCAGCAGCAGCGCTTCCTTCAATCCCCTGCAACAGCGCATGCGGTGGTTGTTTCGGACATCGTCGTTCTCACTTCGGTCTGTATCATCCAGTTAAACTCAATCGATTACCGCTAAAACACAGACGTTTAGTCGGTTATAAGATATAAAAAATCCCACCTTCCCTATAGACAAGGAAAATGGGACTTTCAACAGTCAGATCAGGTCTATCATTATGTATAACGATAGGTACATCTTGTAATCCAATATTAGCCGTCAGGTTGAGAAGCCAGCCACTTCGCCAATCCTTCTGTCTCCGCTTCCGTCAGCCGTTTCTTGAAGGCCGGCATCTGTTTGCCGCCTGATGTGATCTGCTCTGCAATCCGGGCAGCGGTGAGCCTCTGCCCGACCTGCTGCAGGTTCGGGCCGACCCCTCCAGCCAGATCCTGCCCGTGGCAGGCGAGGCAGTTGGCCTGGTACAGCTTCTCCACCTCACCGGCGGGCAGTGCCGGATGGTCATCGCCTTGGTCCGACCCCGCCGAGCCGCAGCCAGCCGCCAACAGGCTGACTGCGAGGAGCAGAGCGCATGCGGTTGTTTTCTTGCGCCGCCTTCTCGTCTTCATATTTCCCCTCCCGCCGGAGCTGAGCCTGAGCTTTCTTGTGCGTAACGGGACCCCATCGTTCCCGCCCTTCCACCGTGACAACGCCAACACTCCGTCAGCGCGACGTTCCCGACCAGCCCGCCGGGAACGCCACCCGTCAGCCCCATGGCGATAAAGAAAGCAAACGTATGTCCACTGCACTAGCTCGACTTCGCCCCGCCTTCCCCACTCTTCTCAGCCGATCGGCGCCCAGCATCCTCATCCTGGGTCAACGCCCTGGCCCCAGCCTTAAACTCACTCAAGGTCGTGCCAATCGCTCGCCCAAGCTGAGGCAGCTTGGAAGGGCCGAACAATAGCAGCGTGACCACGATGATCAGAATAAAGCCGCTTGCTCCGATGTTCATAGGCATTTCCCGCCACATCCTTTCCTTCTATTATATAGCTTGCTCTTCTTACTGCTCCCTCTTCTCTAACAGCTACACCAACAGCGAAGTCGCATACATCACGCCGAGACCAAGCACGACCCCGGCGAAATTCCGCCATGACAGCAGCGGATACGACTGCACCGATGATTCCTTCAGGATCATACGGGCGATCACGTAGATAACCTGGGCAATCGCTCCCGCTCCGATACCGAAGAATAGAGCAGCCAGCGTTTTATCCAGAATCAATCCGCCCGACCAGACGCCCAGAATGGCAGGTCCGCCACCGATCAGCGCCAGCCAGACGAAGGTTTTCCAGGTCGGCTTGCTCCGGGTCAGCGGAGCGGCAATTCCGATTCCCTCGGTCATGTTGTGCAGCGTAAATCCGATGATCAAGAATGTGCCCAGTGCCGCTTCCCCGACGGCAAAGGCCGTCCCGATCGCCAGTCCTTCGCCGAAATTATGCAGGCCGATGCCAGCCGCCAGCTTATAAGCCAGCGATGGGTCCCCCGGACCGCTCTGCTTCACCTTGCGGCTGCCCGCCTGATCCAGCGCGACAAGGAACATGAAGCTGAGCAGTGCCCCGAACCAGACCAGTCCCGTTCCGTGGAAGACCGATGGCGCCTCCGACGCGAATTCGAGTCCTTCCTCGATCGTATCCACCACCAGGAAGATCAGCAGCCCTGCGGTAAAGGCGAGCACGGCATGAAGTCCCCGGGCGCTGAACCTCCGGATGAACGGAAACCACATCAGACCGAGCGCCACCGGGATCACCCCTACATATAGCCCGATCAGTGCGTACTTCCCGATCCGCTCTCCGCTCAGCTCCGGCGTCTTGAACGCGACATCGATGCTTTTATCGAAGATGGCGCTGTTGGAGGAAATCATACGAATCTCATGGGCATCGCCCTCCACCCATGGATATGGGATCGACATCACCGCCCGGCTCATGCGCGGAATCGTCGCTGACGGCTCCATCGTGAAGTTCCAATACGCATCGTCGATCATGACCTGAGCGATCGTCAGCTCCTCCGGACCGGAATTCAGCACCGTCAAGGTGATTCCGTTATCCGTCAGGACCGTCTTCTCGATGTCCATCTTCTCAATGGGTACCGGCGGCTCCTCGTTGATGCCCGTGCCGAGCGTCATAATCGCGATGACGAGAGCGATCAGCAGAGCGACCGGCAGAACGCCCCAGAGCAGCCCATTTCCTTTTCCGACCGGGTTAAGCGGCGTGCCGTTTTTCATTTGTACCTGACTCATGACCGATCCTCCCTCTACTCTGCTTCGAAGAAGCCCATCCATCCGAGCTCCGTAAATTCGCTAATATGCGCGTGAAACATATATTTCCCCGGTGCCGGGAATGTGATCTCCACCAGTCCCCGTTCACCCTGGCCCAGCATGACTGTGTCTGTAAAATACGGGCGCGCCTCCGGGTCGGCTCCAGTCGCGTAATAATGAAAAAAGTTGGCGTGCAGATGAAAGGAATTGATGAGGTCAAATTCCAGAAAGTTACTTAGATAAATACGGACCAGTTCACCGGCCTTGACCTTAACCGGTTCCTGCATATAAGCGAAGGCATAGCCGTTCACGGTATAGACTTCATTTTCCCCGTCGAAATCAAGGTCGTACCCGTTCATCACCATGGACATTTCGTGAGCGGGCTTGCGCGGTATCTTCGGATCGATGATGAAGTTTCCGTACATTCCCTTATGCAGATGATGCCGGAATGGCTGCACATGGCAGTGGTAGACCATCATGCCGGCCGGCTTCGCTTCGAATTCGTATGTAAAGGTCCCTCCGGGAGGAATCTGCTCCAGTCCATCCATGTTCGTTGGATGGATGCCATGGAAATGGATCGAGTGCGGGTGTCCGGTCGCATTGATGAATTTGACCCTGACGATATCTCCCTCCGTGCAGCGGATCGTCGGTCCGGGTATCGTGCCGTTGTAGGTCCATCCCGGAAACTTGACGCCCTTGATGATTTCGATCTCCTTCTCCAGCGCCGTCATCTCATATTCCCGGATCGTCCGGCCATCCGCGGACTGGCTGACCTTGCCGTAGTCGAAGTTAGTCAGAGCCTCCCGGGCCATCACGAGCCCTTCCGTTACTTCCGTACCCGGCTCATAGCCGTGCTGCATGCCGTGCGAGCTTTTTGGCGAACCTTGCGAACCTTGATGGTTGCCCTTGTGGGCATCGCTGGATTCCGAATGGGCCACACCGCCCAGCAGCGAACCCGGATTAAACAGCGCTCCTCCGAGCAGCGCTACCGTCCCTGCTGCCCCCGCCTTAATAAAACCACGGCGTGAAACTTGCTTGTTCCGATCGTTCATTGACTTCCCTCCACATATTTTGTACAAGGTGAAATGATTTTACCTAGGGCAATATTTATTCCAAAAAAAGAGAATGATTCTCAATCTGTACCCTAGTATACGTCCAATTCATTTTGCTGTAAAGCCAAATTTTTGTCTATGAACATATCTTTTTCCCTAGGGAAAGATATTCATGACTAATAGGCTCCGAGCGAACAAAAAACGACCGTCCCCCGTGATCAAGCTCGGGTTTCGGTCGTTCCTTATGAATGTTGACGGCTCGCTGAGGCAGCCCCATCGGTAATCCTTGCCCACGCCCGGATCGGAAAAGCGCTCATCCCCTGAATTTTCATCGGGGCAGCCGTGAAGCGGAAGCCCTCGTCCGGCAGCTGTTCCGTTCCGGTCAGGTTCTCCACGATCGGGATGCCCGCATCCAGCAGAATCGTATGCACGGGGCGGTCCGGATCGCTCGTGTCATCGATGTTGTGGCTATCGATCGCGACGAGCAGCGCCCCTTCATCCCGCAGATAGGCCGCCGCATCCTTCGTGAGGTAGGGATGCTCCTCGAAGTACCCGTGCAAGCCCCAGCTCCGTCCCCGGCCTGTCTCGATCAGAACCGCCCGGTTGCTTACACGGTATCCCTCGAGATGCTGGCGCAAGACGGCTCGTCCGGTGAATCCGGCCAAACGGACCACGACGCCATCCAGATCCGCCGTTACCTCAAGCGGCAGACCCGCTACATCGGCCCCTCCGGCATACCGGTGGGCTGGACTGTCAATCGACGTTCCCGAGTTGGCGACCATCTCAATGCGGCCTATGTTGAACGTAACTCCTGGTGCGTATCGTCCCTTTGATGCTTCGTGACTCAGATAATCCGAAACCTGTGGAGCCGGAAAGCCTGGGTATGTCTCCATTCCGTGTGCGATCGTATGGCTCAGGTCGATGATGCTTGCAGGCATACCCGATGAGCGGCGCTCTGCATCCTCGACCTCCGCGTCATTCTCCCGCAAAGTCTCCGTATTGAAGATTCGAACCTCCCGGACCGACTGCAGCTGCAGCTCTCTCACCAGAAGTTCTGCGAGCTGGGACTCCCCCGCTTCCCAGCCGTCCTCTTTCAGACGGAAGCGCTGTCCCTCCAGCCTGCCTCCATGTGTGAAGCTTACTTCGAAATCGAACTGAACAAACGGTCCTTTAGCCGGTATTTCGTTACCCATCTCCAAACCTCCCGCCCAGAGTTTCTAAGAATACCTTGTATGCCTATCATTATAGTCGCAGTCAGAATGATGGATCAATACGATTGTTTCTATCCAAATGATCTAAACTTTAAATGATATGTTCTAAGGGGTCATAGACAGGATGCATCAAATAGAGAGACACTCTATATCACACTAAAGTAATATGACTCCATGCCAAGAGCGGTTTCCCCACGTTTGAATTATTATTCATATTCATGCATAATAATAACTATCTATCTCGAAGTATGGAAAAAATGACCCTTTAAGGAGAACGGATGATATGAACTTACTAGCTGAATCTAACGACATAAATGACTATCTTTTAGAGACTGACGAAGTCGATTATTCGCATAGCTCGATAAGAGAAAAAACCCATGAACTGTACAGCCATTCACCACATGAAGTAGACTTTGTTCGGTCTGCCTTCGAGTTTGTCCGGGATCATATTTCCCACTCCTGCGATATTCGAAGCTCTCGAATTACTTATAAAGCGTCGGATGTTCTCCAGTTCAAAGAAGGGATCTGCTACGCGAAATCTTTATTGTTAGCTGCCCTTCTAAGAGGTAACGGCATCCCCACAGGATTCTGTTACCAGAGACTGACATTGGGAAACACTCCGGATACAGGTTATGCGCTTCATGCGTTAAATGCCGTTTATTTCCGTACAATGGATCAATGGATACGTCTGGATGCTCGAGGAAATAAACCAGGGGTAGACGCCCAATTCTCGCTGGATGCAGAGCAGCTGGCCTTCCCCATTCGTAGTCATTATGATGAAATCGACTATCCCATCATCTACGTGAATCCCAACCCCCAAACGATAGCTGTGCTTAAGCAATCTACAAACTGCATAGAGATGTGTCAAAATCACTTGCCATCCGAAATAAAGTGAAGCCTTCAGAGACAAGCCAGCGTATACGCTTGTATCCGTCACCGGAATTGCAACAGCATGTGCTATATACTTGTTGCCGAAGCGAGGGACGCAGGAAAACTTATTGTAATATGGATTATATAGCTCTATAAGTTTTAAATAGTAAGGGGGAGCCTATGAAAGTAAGATTAGCTGATTACAATGAAAATTGGGTTAGGCTATTTCAAGATGAAGCTGAATTTCTACAAACCATATTTGGAGATGAAATCGTACGCTTTGAACACTTTGGCAGTACATCCGTTCCTGGCTTAAAAGCTAAGCCTGTTATCGACATGATGTGTATGGTAAATGACATTGAAAAAGTTGATTTATTTAACGATAGAATGAATACACTTGGATATGACGTTGCAGGAGAATGGGGCCTACCAGGAAGAAGATTATTTCGCAAGGGTGGAGAAAACAGAACCCATCACATTCATTTTTATAAATTCGATAACCCTCAAATTGAACGGCATCTTATATTTAGAGATTACTTAAGATGCCATCCTGAAGAAGTAGCCAGGTACAGCCATTTTAAAGAAGAATTAGCTCAAAGATTTGAAAACACAAGCGAATATAGCCCCGCTAAGAAAACATTTGTAAAGGATATGGAACAACTTGCACTGACATGGTTTAAAGAAAACCAACTAAAGAATTAATGGACCTATTGCCGTGTAACAAAAACAAAGCGGATGCCGGAACCCTGACCTGTCGGTCACTCCACTCGTCCGCTCATTTATTCACGCGCCTGCACGCTGTGTGCGATTGCTTCCCGTACGCAGCGAAAGCCCGAAGCACAGGATCAGGATGATTCCGGCCGCCACATAGGGGAAGTTAACATTCATATCGAATAGCAATCCGGCTGCGGCTGGCCCGATGATATTGCCGAGGCTGGTAAAGGAGGAGTTAAGTCCAGCCACATACCCTTGCTCTTCTTGCGCGACCATAGACATCTGTGTGCTAATGGCCGGACGCAAGATATCGATGGACAAGAATATGATAAAGGTGACGGCGAAGATAAGCCAGTACTGGTGAACAAATAACGTCAACAGGACGAACAATCCGGCAGCCAGCAGACAGGCCGTAATGACGACCTTCTCGCCAAAGCGGTTCATGATCCAGCCGAAGGCTGTTAACTGAACGACCGCGCCCCCAATGGAGGCGAATGTGAAAATGAAGGCGATATCCTTCGGCGTGAAGCCGAATTTATGGTCCACGAACAGACCGAATATCGTTTCGTAGTTGGCAAGTCCAAACGACATGACGAACACAATGATCAAGCTGATAAAATACGGCTCTCGGTAAGCGAAACGCAACTGCTGGAGCAGGCTCCTTTTCGGCGGCGAAGCAGGCGCTGTCTTGCCATTGCTCCCCTCTTCCTTTGCAGGAGACGGCAGCGATTCCGGCAGTACAACGGCCGTAAGCACCGCAGCGATCAGACCGGCAACCCCGGCGGAATAGAACGGTACACGAAGGCCGAACTCGGCAATATAGCCCCCGATGCCGGGACCAATGATGAAGCCCGTTGTCAGAGCCGCATTGATATAGCCCATCCCCTTGGCACGTTCTTCCTCCGCAGTGACATCCGCCGCATAGGCCATAATGGCAGGCATGATCAGCGCTGAGCTAATGCCGCCCATCATCCGGGATACAAAGAGCAGCAGGGTTGAATCGGCTAATCCGAACACGACCTCGGCAAAAGCGAACACCACCATGCCGGCGACAATCATCCGCTTGCGTCCAAAGGAATCGGATAGCCGTCCCGCGAGCGGAGAGAAAACCAGCTGGGTCAAGGCAAACGAGGCGACAAGCAAGCCGGCAATACTTCCATTAGCGCCCAATAAGGTTATATATTTGGGGATGACCGGAATAACTAGCCCGATACCGGTAAAGACAAGAAATAAATTAAACATCAGAAGCAGCATAGCGCCCCGATTTTTGAGCAACAAAGCCATCCATTTACCTCCAACTGAAATCCTGAATGTTAAACGTCCATCAAGTCGCACTTTAATATACTTATTAAACAATAAAGTATGGAATGTGTGGAATAAATGTAATGGATATTGTTGTCAGTTTCAATATGTATATTCTAGGATGAATATCAACGAGGTAATGGCTCCCCCACAATAACCTCACGAAAGGGAGTGTGTGACCTGCATGCATATGATCTCTGCCGTCTTGTATTCCTGACGCATTACCCAGTCTGGTCATTGTTGATCATCCTATTCTTCAGCTTTGCCATGGGAATCCTCTTATCGATATGGCGTAATCATCGGAAATGGTATTTGCCTTGCCGACTGTAGGTCTTCTGGCAGCCATTCTCAACATCTTTTTCACGCACTACCTCAACTCATTATTTCTTAACGCCGCTGGAACGGAGGGTACTGCAATCATGGTTTACGCAGAGAAAACAAACTCCCTGTACAATGATCAACCTGTTTTGGAGTACGAAGCAGTTCTTAAAACCTCCGACGGGCAGGATGTGGTGGCGAATTTCAATACCATGTCCGCCAGTATCTATCCGCTGCGCAATGCCATTCTTATTCCGCCCAAGGGCGAAGTTTTCGTCGCCAAATATGTTCCAGGCTTCGAACGCAATATCCTTATCATGAGCGACAGGTCCGATTACGGGAAAAAATGGGTAGTCCAGGAAGACCTAAAATCGGTTATGAAAGCCGAAACCCAGCTTGAGACGGCGGAACGTGAGCGGCAACCTAAGCAGGAATAAAGGATTCTAAGTCGCACATTAGCTGCTGCAATGACAAAAAATCCCGCTCTTCATCTGAGAAGAGCGGGATTTTCTTTTATCTCGCGCCGTCTATTTGTCTTGAGAAAATAATGTGTTTTCTTAGTGCTTAGGTTAAGATAAGACTCCTTTAAAAGCACTACATGCTACCCGCGTATGTTCTTTAATTAATATTTGGAAATGGTACATAATGGAGGAGGGTCGTAGCCCAAGCGAAGGCG
>NZ_JBBPCC010000025.1:0-124334 GCF_038070315.1 Paenibacillus filicis
GAAGCCCCCCTCAAGATGAGATTTCCCAATTAGTAAGACCCCTTGTAGACGACGAGGTAGATAGGTTCGGGGTGGAAGCGCGGTAACGTGTGGAGCTGACGAATACTAATCGGTCGAGGGCTTATCCTAAAAGTTTTCGAAGAAAACTACTTCGGAAGCATGAGCAGTTAAACAGCATTCAGCATGCTAAGTTTCGTATCCAGTTTTCAAGGTGCAAGCCGTCTTGAACTGTGGGATATTTTCTCGCAGAGATTGCCGGGGAGTGATCCTCGAAAAATCCGGTTTGGTGATGATGGCGGAAGGGAACCACGCGTACCCATCCCGAACACGAACGTTAAGCCTTCCAGCGTCGATTGTACTTGGACCGCAGGGTCCTGGGAGAGTAGAACGTCGCCAAGCAAATAAAAAAACCTACCTTAGACGGTAGGTTTTTTTATTTGCTTGCGCACAAGTTGAAGGCACTCTATCAAAGAAGAATCTCTTTTATACCATTCTCATTTGTTATGTACTAAATAAAAGAAAGTAGTTGACTTTTTTAACTGTAATTTATATAATAACAGTAATACAACTGTGATTCCTTCTAACTAACGATTCATTGCTGGATTTGGTACTGTAATGGAATCACATGTTAATGAGAGAGGTGAAGATCATGACACAAGCCAATCAGTATGAGGCTGTTTATGAAGGGGACTGGGTTAGCGGTTCCTCTGCCGCAGATGAAAAGTTTATCGGTTATGTGGAATCCTTTAATGAGCATGGTGCCGTACTTGTCAGAGTAACGCAAAGTGATCATGAAGAGATTGTAAATACTTCGATTGAAGCAAGCCGCATTAAAATAAAGAAGCTGCCTGAGCGCTCGCCTTCTACGCGGGAAGAGCTGCTTGGCCTTATAGATCTGGCGCTGATGACACATGATAAGGAATGGTTCGAGAACCTGGAGCTTAAACTAGCTGCAGAGAACCTTGCCAAGCAAAGCAGTATAGCGGCTTCCAGAAAAAATACCCCACCGGGCTGGGTTAAACTGAAAGGGCAGAGAAATAGGCTGATCTAATCCGGGCGGAGCCGCCCTTTATCTATAGATGAAATCTTAGCGAAATAGAGAATGAAGCGATTAAAGCTTGATTCTCTATTTTTTTGTGTTCTTGTTCATGTGGATGGCTGCTCCTATCCGCTTCCGACGGCTTGGCTAATCATGCTTTTTTGTGCATACTTAGAAGGAGTGCAGCAAGGAGGAACTAACATGAACTATGTAGTCATCGATCTGGAGTTCAATGGAAGAAGACATTATGAAATACATCCTATGGAGATCATTGAGATCGGGGCTGTGAAGCTAAATGAAACTGTAGAGATCATGGATACATTTCAAAGCTATGTTCGTCCACGGTTTCCGATACAGGAGTTTGCGTTGGACTTCTGCGGGATCGACAGGGGAGTACTGGAAGCAAGCGATCCATTCCCGCAAGTGATCAGACAGTTTATAGATTTTTGCGGTGGCCCATGCACCCTGGTGGCTTGGGGAGGAACTGATTTTTTTCAACTGCTGATTGATTGCAAATCCAACGGCATACCGACTGACTGGATATCAGGCATGATCGACATGTCCAAGTATTATAATGGCGGCTTGCAGCAGGCATTAATTGAACATCATATGGAATTCTCGGGTAAACAGCATTCGGCTCTCGATGACGCTCTTCAGGCTTGCCGCTTGCTATTGATGCATAAGGAACTCGTGCTTACGAACAATAACTATAAACCGGATCAGATTAAGATGGTAACGGGGGGCATCAAGAAGAAGATAGGCATGGCCCTGAGCCAGGCTGCCCAGCGTAACCAAGTATTAACCTGGGAGGAATTTAGCAACGACGAGGAGACGCAGCAATACGTATCCATCATGAAGCTTACGGAGCAAGAGATGGGTTATATTGAGCATATGTTTCATAAGCACTTTAAGCAGGTGTACGGAAGGAGAACGAGAGCGCGGCTGCGCGCGCTTGGCATCGACATATAACCCTGCAGCGAGCGACTGCAGGGTTATATGTGCCGAAGCACGGAAAATCACCCCAGGTAAAGCATGGACAACTCCTTCGTTTGACGGTTCTTTGTTACGATCTCTTCTCTACGGGGCATAGGATCCCAGGTTTCTACGGGATCAAGCCATGTACCCGGGATGATCTCTTCACTGTGGGGCTGCCAGGTATCCAGCCATTCCGAAGGCAGGGGGCCATACTCATCAGCACTCAGGCTGCTGAGCAGCGGGTGTTCGCTCATCTCAAGCCATACCAGACTCCAGGCTCGAGGAACGACGCGCCATATGTCATAGCCGCCGCCGCCCAAGGCCACCCAGCGGCCATCGCAGTACCGGTGGGCCAGCTCATGAATGATCCGCGGCATCTCCCGGTAAATCTCCATACTGCAATGAATATGAGCAAGTGGATCGAACGCGTGGGCATCACAGCCGTGCTGAGATACGATCAGATCGGGCTTGAACTGTTCAATCGTGCGAAGCAGCACCTCGCTGAAGCATTCCAGCCAGGACTGGTCTTCCGTAAACGGTTCCATAGGAATGTTGACGCTCATCCCGAACCCAGCCCCATCTCCACGTTCATTCACGGCGCCCGTTCCGGGAAATAAATATTTGCCTGTCTCATGAATCGAGAAGGTGCAGACGTCCGGGTCTGTATAGAAGCTCCACTGGACCCCGTCGCCGTGGTGCACATCGGTATCGATATACAGTACTCTGGCTCCGTACACGGACTTGGCATGGGCGATAGCGATAGCCGCATCATTATAGACGCAGAACCCAGCCCCTTTGCTAGGCAGCGCGTGATGCAGCCCTCCGCCCAGATGCATCGCGTGGAGGGTCTCACCGCGCATCACAGCATCCACGGCATAGACCGAGCCTCCTACAACATCCAGTGTAACCGCATGCATATTCGGAAAAAAAGGCGTATCCTCCGTGTCTATCCCATACTGCCCGGCCTTCCCTAGCCATTGTTCTTCCGGAGAAGGGAGGCTAAGCGCTTTGACGCAATCTATGTACTCGCGGCTGTGTACCAGCAGCAGATGATCCTCAGCTGCTGACGGTGGAGCCTGTATACAGGAATCCGGCAAGGCGCCGGATTTTTTCAATAAATCGACTGTAACGTGAAGCCGTTTCTGGTTGAAAGGATGACTGTCATTAAAGCGGTAGGCGGTTTCCCGCTCGTCGTAAATAAACATGGCATTCGCTCTCATTTATCCTGCGCCTCCATTAATACATGAACCGTTGCCGGAAACGGACCCTGTCGAATTGCTCGACGGACGACAGCGGCACGTTTTTACCGATCCGGACCATCAGGCAGTTAGCCGGGTGTGAGCAAATCTCCGGATCGTCGGTTGCAAACCATACCATATCCACACACTTCATCAGCTTCTCCATCATATCCCGGTACTGCCAAACGTTCAGCCCGCTTTTCTCCAGATCCCAATGCCAGTAATATTCGGTTGTAAAGGTAATGACGTTCTCCAGCTGATCGCCCAGAAAAGCGGTCCGAATCATATGCTTACCGAGCCCGAAGCCCCTGTAATCGTCAGCAACCTCGATGGCTCCGAGTTCAATTAAATCCTCCATCTGACCCTCTGACCAGCGTTCCAGCTCATCCGGGTAATGGAAGGTCACATAACCGACGATCTGGTCGCCGTGACGGGCCAGTATAATGCGTCCCTCCGGGAGCTCGGATATTTCGACGAGCGCTACGAATTGCTCCTTGGGACGCCGGAAAGCATCCAGATCCGGATGCATGACATAGGTGCGCAGACGGTCGGCGGGAACCGGGCCTTCTACGACAAGCTCACTGTCCTGATACGGGATGGTGAAGGAGTGATACTGTTTCAGATGTTCCATCTTATGCATCCTTTCCCTGCAGCACTTTCGCTCATTCAGCATAACAAATAAATAGTCGAATAGAAAGGGTTGTGCTATAATATGACATGTGTGTCTCATGAAAGCGTTTTATAATAATGTAAATTAGATGGAAAATTCGGGAGGTAAGTGGCATGGATCAAGCAAGTGTAGAGAGTATTGCACCTGTATCAACGTCTTCGAATATGAAAAATTACGAAGAAGAACGTGCCAGCTTTAGCTGGGAAGCGATCGAGAACACGTTCAGTTGGTCTGAAACGGGCAAAGTCAATATGGCACATGAAGCGATTGACCGACATGCGAATTCCGAACGAAAAGATAAAGTCGCGCTGTACTATAGCGATGACCGTAGGGATGAACAGTACACTTACCTCGAGATGAAGCAGCAATCCAACCGGTTCGGCAACGTTCTGCGCAAGCTTGGTGTGGGCAAGGGCGACCGTATCTTTATTTTTATGCCAAGAACGCCAGAGCTTTATTTCTCTCTTCTCGGTTCACTCAAGGTCGGAGTGATCGTGGGTCCGCTCTTTGAAGCGTTCATGGAAACGGCGGTCAGAGACCGTCTGGAGGACAGCGAGGCTGTAGCGATTATCACGACACCTTCCCAATTATCCCGTGTTCCGGTAGGTCAACTGCCTAATCTGAAGCATGTCATACTGGTCGGGCAGGATCTGCAGCTGGAAGAGAAGCAGGTTGATTTCCATAAGGAAATGGCGTCGGCTTCCGAAGAGCTGGAGCTGGAGTGGGTGGACCGTGAGGACGGCCTGCTGATCCATTATACCTCAGGCTCTACGGGCAAGCCGAAGGGCGTCGTTCACGCTCACAATGCAATGATTCAGCATTACTACACAGGACGTGTCGTATTGGATCTGCAGGAGCAGGACGTATACTGGTGTACGGCGGACCCGGGTTGGGTTACCGGAACCTCGTACGGGATCTTCGCCCCATGGCTGAACGGAGCGACCAATGTCATCCGTGGCGGGCGTTTCAGTCCTCAGGACTGGTACAATACGATTCAGCGCTACAAGGTTTCGGTCTGGTACAGCGCGCCTACAGCCTTCCGGATGCTGATGGGAGCCGGGGATGAGGCAGTCAAGCAGTTCGATCTGTCTTCACTTCGTCACGTGCTGAGCGTCGGCGAGCCACTGAATCCTGAGGTGGTCCGTTGGGGGCTCAAGGTTTACAACCAACGTATTCACGATACATGGTGGATGACAGAAACGGGCGGCCAGCTGATCTGCAATTATCCGTGCATGGCCATCCGTCCGGGATCGATGGGCAAGCCTCTTCCGGGTGTGGAGGCTGCGATTATCGACGATGCTGGCAATGTGCTGCCTCCACTGCGTATGGGTAACCTGGCTATCAAGACGCCTTGGCCGTCGATGATGCGCAAGATCTGGAAAAACCCGGCCAAGTTCGAAGAATACTTCCGGATTCCGGGCTGGTATATTTCCGGAGACTCAGCCTATATGGACGAAGACGGGTACTTCTGGTTCCAGGGCCGGATCGACGATGTGATCAATACGGCGGGCGAGCGGGTTGGTCCGTTTGAAGTGGAAAGCAAGCTCGTCGAGCATCCGGCTGTTGCGGAAGCTGGTGTTATCGGTAAGCCCGATGCGATGAGGGGCGAGATTATCAAGGCATTCATCGCGCTGCGCGAAGGGTACTCGGCTTCGGATGAATTGAAAGCCGATATTTCTAAGTTCGTGAAGGAAGGGCTGTCCGCTCATGCTGCGCCGCGTGAGATTGAATTCAAGGATAAGCTGCCGAAGACACGCAGCGGGAAGATCATGCGCCGCGTGCTGAAGGCATGGGAGCTTAACCTGCCGACAGGCGATCTGTCTACGATCGAGGACTAAGGAGCGATTGGACTTATAGATGTATAGAGAAGAAGGGACCTTCAGTCTGAAGGTCTCTTCTTCTGCGTAAGCGAAGCAACAAAAAGGCCTCGCTTGAGCGAGGCCGGGAATACGAAGAGTCTGCTTGGTTATTCAGTAGGCTTCTTAAAGGATACAGCCGCAGACGGTTTGGAATCACCGTACTCATTGGTCGCGACGACTCGGTAATAGCCGTCTGTGGAGACCGCGTAGTAGCGGAACTGCGTCGCTTGAGTGACCGTGCCGAGCTTGGTGAAGCTTCCATCCTCCTTCTCGCTGTACGAGATGGTGTAAGACTTTATTTTCTCTTGGCTGGCATTGGCTTTCCAGCTTAATTCGATGCCGCCACCAGTGGATTTGACCGTTGGCGTAGACGGGGTGGATGGAGGTGCTTTCCACTCCTCTTTGGTGCCCCCGGGCTTGCCTGTCGGCGTGGTTTCTGTCTCTGGCTTCGTTCCGCCCGTCGTCTCACCACCCGGGTGAGGAATCACATTGCCCGGATCGATCGTTCCGTCGCTGTCAGGGCTCAAGAACAGCAGATCTGTGGAGGTACCGTCCGTATAGGCAGCCTTGCTAGGCTGGGATTCATGCCCGGCTACGTCGACGGCTGTGATGTAGTAACCATATAGGCCTGCCCCTACCTGATCGGTGAACTTGGTCTCTTGACCGGCCAGCAGTACCTTGCCGTTGACTCTCTGATAGCTTCCTTTATTCGCCGAACGGTACAGGCGATAGCCGACCGTATCCTCGCTGCTGCTTGGCTGGAAGGTGATCACGCTGGTGTCGCCAGCATGCGTGGCCACGACGGTTGTCGGCGGCACAGGCGGTTTCCCGTCATCGACCCGCGGGTCGGTCTCGGAGGGAGCGTCCTCGTCGAAATCTCTGGGCTTGTAGAAGTCGATGCTTCGTTTTCGCTCGGCCGGGATACGATCCATAACAGCGGCGATTTGCTTGAATAGATCGCCCAGCGGCTTCTCTCGCTTGACGGTAGTTTTCTCCGTGACGAATTCCGCAGGCGTGCCGGCTTGAGCGATATAGTTCATCCCTTTGTAGGAAATAATGGGCAGACGCGTGAGCACATTGTCTTCCTCGGTCGGTACGAATTTCTTGTTGAAAATATCCCGGTTCAGCTTGCCTGCTGCGGTAATGGCTTCACTTGGCAGCTTGCCGGACAAGCTCGATACGGTCATATCGACGATGTTCGGCGGGCGCTTGAACTCCTTGGTCGGGAACAGCTCCGGATGCTTGTCGATCGCTTCATTCAGTGCCATAGCCCATACATTCTTGGCCCGGTTCGTTCCGCCGCTGGCCTTGGTCAGCTTGTGAATGGGGAGCTCATAACCGGCCCATACGCCCAGCGTCACATCCGGGGTATATCCCATGAACCAAGCATCGGCGTCGTCCTGAGTCGAGCCTGTTTTACCTACGATAGGAATCTTGTTGTAGTATTTAAACTTTGATTTCAGGTCTGTTGCTGTTCCTGCAGTGATGACGGTACGCATCATATCGGTCATCAGGTAAGCCGTTTCGACGGAAAAGCCGGTCGTCGGCTTGCTTTGATGCTCGAATACGATCTTACCGTTGGAATCCGTGATTTTGCGGATCAGGTAGGCTTCATTGAACACACCCTGGTTGCCGATGGAGGCGTAGGCATTGGTCAATTCCTTGACCGTTACGCCGTACCTCAAACCGCCAATGACGCCGGTTTGGGCCACATAATCCGATTCCGTCACCGACTTGATGCCGATTTTCCGCGCGAATTCCCAGGCTTTCTTAATGCCTACCGTCTCGGTGAACAGCTTGATGGCCGGAATATTATAAGACTGATTCAAGGCAACTCGGGCGGTGATCAGTCCGTGATAGCCGTCATCCCAGTTTTCTGGAATGAAATAGCCTGCCTTGGTTCCTTCCTTGAGCAGGACGGGAACGTCGTCGATAACCGTTGCCGGTTGGACGGCACCCATCTCCATCGCGGGCAGATAGGCTGCGATCGGCTTCATGGTCGAGCCAGGCTGACGCATGGCCTGCGTTGCATGGTTAAGCTGCTCCCTGAAGAAATCACGGCCTTCGAGCATACTCAGAATCGCGCCGCTTTTGTTCTCGATCATGACCGCACCGATTTGCTCGATACCTTTGACTTTGTCTTCCGGTGTAAAGTTCTTCGGATTTTGCGCAATTCCACGCATGGATTCGTAAATATCCTTGTCGATCGTCGTGTACACATGATAGCCGCCCCGGCTCAGCTTGGCTTGCATGCTCTTAAGCGCTTCGCTGTAAGACTCGGGATTTTTCTCGGCATTCAGGTCCGGTTGCTCAGCCTTCAGCAGAGCCTTGGCTGCTTCCTTCTCTACTTCAATCATCAGGTAGGGATAGGTAGAGTAAGCTTTTTTGACACGCTCAGCCAGCGATCCCTGGAGATCGAAGGCCAGTGCCTCTTCATACTGCTGCTGCGTAATTTTGTCTTCCTCCAGCATACGGCGCAGCACAAGCTGCTGCCGCTGAACGGCACGCTTGAAGGCAGCACTGTCGAATACCCCGCTGCTGCTATATGCGGAGAAGTTGCTAGGCATCTGAGGGAGGCCTGCGAGATAAGCGGCCTGAGCGAGATTAAGCTTGGACAAATCCTCGATGTTGAAGATACCTTTGGCTGCCGCCTTAATGCCGTATACATTGTAGCCGGAAGAGCCGTTGCCATAAGGAATTTTATTGAGGTAGGCGAGCAGAATCTGCTCCTTGGACATCATCCGCTCCAGGCGCATCGACAGAAAAATTTCCTTGGCCTTCCGGCTGTCCGCTTTGTCGAGGGAGAGGAACACACGACGGGCCAGCTGCTGGGTAATCGTGCTGCCTCCGGTCTGTACATCCTGATTGAGCAGCTTCTGGACGATGGCACGGGCGGTTCCCTTGATATCGATGCCCATATGATTGTAAAAGTTCTTGTCCTCGATGGCGAAAACCGCATCCAGCACGATCTGGGGAATATCGTTAAGCCCTGCGAGCCTCCGGTCTTCCTCCGTACGGAGCTGGCCGACTACGGTATCGTCACGGAAATACACAAAGCCCGTCAGCGCATCGTCGCTCATCTGCTGAAGCATCGTTTCCTTGTCACGCACAGGGTCGTCCTTGACTAGGGCGGATACATAGCCGAAGGCGGCCCCTCCTGCCAAAAATCCGGCAATGATCCCGGAAATAAACAGCCATTTAAAAGTCAACAGCGTGTATTTGACGGTCCCGCGAAGTACGTTCTTGTATGATTTTGTCTTTTTCTCCTCATCCATGCAAATAGGTACCTCCTGAAATGAAAAACATACCACTTTATTATAGCATACCCCGTCAAGACGAACATCGAACCAGGCACATGCTTTGATGACTGTTTCATGACGTTTGACCTATAGGACAGACCGATGGATTGACAAGAAAAGCCGGTATGGAAATGATGAACTCAATCATATATCTGTAAATACTTGGATGGACATCCAGTAGGACAAGGAATAGGTGCTCCAGAGAGCCGCTGGGAGGTGTGAACCGGTACGCCTCTTTGTCTGAATTACGGTCTGGAGCTGCGGAAGGGAAGACCTACAGATGATTTAGCTGTTACAGGAATTTGCTGCTATGGCCCAATCGTCCAATCACTCATACTCATACTATACATTAGCTGACCTGAAAGGAGGCAGACACTATGGGTTATGTAGGTGGCGTTGGTGCAAGCTGTAGCTGTGGCGGTTTGGGAACATCGACTGGTGTCATTTTGGTGCTGTACATCCTGCTCGTGATCATCCTGGCAACATTCTGTATCTAATGTGATGAGAAGGCGAACGTGACGTACGGGGGAATCTCCCCGTACGGTTTCCACATGGGCACTGTTTTTCGCTTTACATATTCAACGGGTATTGGGGTTCTTCTTTACATCGAAAATGTAAAGGGGGTGCTTGAAGCCAATGGAGCTGAACACATGATATAACAATTATAACTTGCAATATGGATTGAATGAAAAAAAAGCCCGAAACCCCTGATATACAAGGGGGTTTCGGGCTTTTTGTCGTAGTCGCTTGCGCGTCAATTTTATTAACGGCTGTAGAACTCGACGATTTGCTTTTCATCGATTTCTTGAGCCAGCTCGGAGCGCTCAGGAAGACGGATGAACTTGCCTTCTACAGCAGCTTCGTTGTACTCAAGGTAAGCCGGCAGGTAGTTGCGGTTAGCCAGTGCTTCCTTGACAGCAGACAGGCTGCGGCTTCTTTCACGAAGACCGATTACGTCGCCAGTGGACACGATGTACGAAGGGATATCCACTTTTTTGCCGTTAACCGTGATGTGACCGTGAGCAACCAATTGACGTGCTCCTGCACGGGAGTTGGAAAGACCCAGACGGTAAACCAGGTTGTCCAGACGGCTTTCAAGCAGGAACATGAAGTTTTCGCCCGCGATACCTTGTTGCTTGGAAGCTCTGTCGAACAGGTTGCGGAATTGCTTCTCGTTCAAGCCGTACATGTGGCGAAGCTTTTGCTTTTCTTGCAATTGAACGCCATAGCCGGACATTTTCTTGCGTTGTCCAGGGCCGTGTTGACCTGGAGGGAAAGCGCGTTTCAATTCTTTGCCAGTTCCGCTCAGGGAAATGCCGAGGCGGCGGCTCAATTTAAATTTAGGACCAGTGTAACGGGACATGTATGGTGGCTCCTTTAATAGTTGGTATAGTGTTTGTGAAGCTAACGGGTGAAGATGGGCCCGATTTTGTTTATGCAGCCGGTGATGGCAGCAAACGACAGGAAGAACCCAGCCGCGGTCCTGTCGGCAACAAAATCTACAGAGGGTGACACAATCTTCCACCATAAGCGGTCAGTCATCTGGCGAATCAGACGCGCTTATCTCGACTTCTAATTCTATAAGAAGCAGGTAGGTAATGTCAAGGGAGCAGCGGCAATTCTCTATTCTTTTTTGTGCTTTTCCGGTATTGGGGGCATATATAAAGGGAAGGGGGAGGACGGGCATTCGTGAATTGCCGTTTTTTTTGATACAATAGTAACCGTGTGCGGAGGGAGACGAGCCTGTGAGCCATTGGAATGTGGAGCATTTATCGGAACTACTCAACTCGTTCGGGTGGTGGGGACATGTGGTCGGGGCGCTGCTTATTCTGCTGCATTCGATGGTCCCTTTTGTTCCGTTTGTAGTCGTAGCGGGAGTGAACGTGCTGCTGTTCGGGTTCTGGGGCGGGTTAGCCGTGAACTATATCTTTGCCTGCATCGGCGCCATCTTCGCCTTCTTTCTTGCTCGGAACCTGGGGCGTTCCTGGGTACAGCGCAAGCTGGCAGGGTATAGCTTTCTGGACAATATCAACAGCTTGCTGCAGCGTTACGGACTGTGGTGCATCGCGGCCAGCCGGGTTCTCCCGGTGCTTCCGTCCTCGATCGTCAGCATCGGCGCGGCCTTCATGAAGGTGCGGACACGGCACTTTATCATAGGAACCCTGATCGGCAATGCCCCGATGATCTGGCTGGAATCGATGGTCGGACACGATCTGTTTCATTTTGGCCAGCACAAGGGGAGACTTCTTATACTGGGCGCTATCCTAGTTCTGATGTTCGCTATGGGCGCTTATTTCCGCAACAAATGGACCCGGACAGGCCCGCCAGCCAGCAGCGGCAAACCGAGTCATTCAAAACGATAAGTCGAAGGAGAGATCACGATGAGAGATCCGCGTTTACATACGCTCGCCCGCAATATCGTCCAATATTCCCTGGACGTTCAGCCCGGTGAAAAGGTTTTGATCGAAATGTCCGGTATCCGTGATACGGAACTGGCAAGCAGTCTCGTGGAAGAGGTTTACGCACGGGGGGGACGCCCTTTCGTAGATCTGATCGATATGCAGGTGCATGCCGCTCTGCTGACGGGGGCCACACAGGAGCACCTGGAGGATTGGTCCAATATGGATCTGGAGCGGATGAAGGGAATGGACTGTTACGTGGCGGTCCGCGCATCGGACAATGTCAGTGAGCTGTCAGATGTGCCTGCGGAGAAAATGAAGCTGTACAAGCAGATTTATTCCAAGCCCGTTCACATGGAGGAGCGTGTAAAGCGAACGCGCTGGGTCGTTCTGCGTTATCCGAATGCCTCCATGGCCCAACTGGCGGGGATGAGCACGAAACGGTTCGAGGATTTTTATTTCGACGTGTGCAACCTGGATTATGCGGCCATGTCCAGCGCCATGGACCCGCTGCAGGAGCTGATGAACCGGACAGACAAGGTGCGGATCGTCGGCCCGGGAGCTACCGACATTTCTTTCTCGATCAAGGGCATCGGCTCTGTGAAATGCTGCGGTCGCCGCAATATTCCGGACGGAGAGCTGTATACCGCACCGGTCCGTGATTCGGTAAATGGAGTCATCGCCTACAACACGCCGTCGATCTACACGGATGTGACGTTCGAAAACATCACCTTCCGATTCGAAAACGGCAAGATCGTCGAAGCGACGTCCAATGAAACCCAGCGGCTGAACGATATTCTGGATTCAGATGAAGGGGCGCGTTACATCGGTGAGTTCAGCCTGGGCTTCAACCCACATATCTCAACTCCGATGAAGGATACGTTGTTCGATGAGAAAATCGACGGCAGCCTGCACTTCACGCCAGGACAAGCGTACGAACAGGCGGATAACGGCAACCGTTCCTCGGTTCACTGGGACCTGGTGCTGATTCAACGCCCGGAATACGGGGGCGGTGAAGTTTATTTCGACGATCGTCTGATCCGCAAGGACGGCCGCTTTGTGATCCCTGAACTGGAAGGGCTGAACCCTGAAAATTTGAAATAAAAATTGCCAAAAAATCTAGTTGCATGTTAGAGTCTTCCCATGTATGATCATAAAGAAAGCGATTTATTTTCATATTTTCTCGATTAACGCCTGGAGGGATTTTTTGATGCCGAACGCAAACAACGCTGCTATTGTGGAGATCTCGCAAACCGCTAACAAGTTCAGATCATCCATTGTATTACAGTATGACAATAAGTTCATCGATGTGAAAAGTATCTTGGGATTGTTCACAACGCTGCTTACTTCCAGCCAATATGACCTGCATGTTCACGGACCGGACGCGGAAGAAGCTAAGAAATCGATGGCAGAAGTTTTTGCCAAGCATGGTCTGAGCATCAACAGCATTCAGGATTAATAGGATGTAAGGCGTTACGGGCATTTTCGCATAGGCGAAAATGCCTTTTTGTTTTGTAGTTGGACTTGTGTAATAGCGCAATTTAGACTAATATAAAACTAACAAGCCATATTGTAGATTCGCATGGTTTCGGAACAACTCGGGCGATCGCCTGGATAGCTCGGGGATCATGCTTACGGGGATTACAGGGGGGAGCGCCATGTCGTCGGATGTGCTGCTCAGCTTATCGCAGAAAGCGCTGCATCTGCTGCAAGAGGATGCGGATAAGATCGAGAAGCTGATTGAAGTACAGATGGAAAACTTGACCACACGGAAATGTCCTCTGTATGAAGAGGTCTTAGATACGCAAATTTACGGGCTGTCGCGGGAAATTGATTTTGCGATCCGTGCGGAGCTGATTACAGAGTCGACGGGCAAGCAGATTCTGGTGAAGCTGGAGCGCAATCTGGCTACGCTGTATGAGGCCATGGAGCTGCAAAACAAAGGGTAACCTTCTTAAGGAAGGTTACCCTTTGTTTTTGTGTTCCGGATCATCTCTACACCAGGTAGAAGGCGATGCCGAGCACGACGTACACGACAAGCAGCAGCACACCCTCATACCAGGTGGTTGCCCCGTCCTGGGAGATCGATTTGGCGATGAAGGCAGCCACACCGATCGCGATCAGCTCGTAAGTCGTAAATACCAGATCCATGGTCTTGCCGAACAGCATGGACAAGAGTACGAGCAGAGGCGCTACGAACAAGGCCACCTGGAGCGAGCTGCCGATGGCAATCTCGATCGCGGCGCCGATCTTGTTTTTGCGAGCCATGATGATGGCGGCACTATGCTCGGCGGCATTGCCCACAATGGCGATCAGGAACGCCCCGACGAACAGCTCGGACAATCCGAACTGATGACTGAATGCATCCAGCGTACCGACGAGCCATTCGCTGCCGAAGCCGACCATGACGGTGGCGAGAATCAGGTAGAATACCGACCGTCCTTTCGACCAGGGAGCCTCTCCGTGCTCGACGACCGGATCTGTCAAATCATCCTTATGCGTAACCATAGAGAAGAACAGCCATAGCAGATACGCCACGATCAGGATCAGAGAGACGACAACGCTCAGATTAATCGTTTCGTTGGAGGTCAGACTGCGGGTAAAGGCAGCAGGGATGAACAGCGCGATCACAGCGAGCAGCATCAGGGAGCCGTTATGTCCGGCCAGCTTGACATTGAAGGTTTGCTCGCGGTATTTCATCCCGCCGAGCAATACGCTAAGACCTAGCACGAGCAGCATATTTCCGATAATCGCACCTGTGATGCTCGCTTTGACCACATCGAACAGCCCGTCTTTAATCAGAAATATGGAGATGATCAGTTCCGCCGCATTGCCGAAGGTTGCATTCAAAAATCCCCCAACACGTTCTCCCGCATAATGAGCCACACTCTCCGTTGCTTTGCCCAAAAAACCGGCGACAAAAATAATCGCAATCGCCGAAATAATAAACTGTACGGTAGAACCTATAAAGGCCGCTCCGGCATAGTGGACGATGCCACTGAGTGCAAAGCTGCCCACGAGTCCAATCGTGAATCCGTGGCGTTTCAACCCAATCACCCCATATGGAAAAGTGTTCCTCAAATCAACAAAATCTATTCTAATCCTGGAGGTAAATTATAGCAATCATGAATTTTCGAATCATGAATTTTTTAGTCCTTAACGTTCTTTCTTGTTTACAAGTTTTGCAGGAACAGGGTGGCATTGAGGTACTGCCGGGCTAAGGAATGAAAATAAGCGGTTTGGATCGATACCATTGCGATAAAAAGCACATTGCGCACCGCTTCGCTCTGCTCCGGCTTCAGGGTGCTGAGCTGACGAACATATTGATCGGCGCGCAAGCGGAGCATATTCTCCATCAACACGTCGTGATTGCGTTTGCCCTCTTCATGGCCCTGTACATCCAGCATCTGGTCATTATTCTCATCTAATTCCTCAAAGAGATGCGTGTAGGCAACATAAAGATCCAGCGGGCGGATCAGATCGTCATGCTCGTCTTCAGGCTTCAGAAAAATGATATGAAACAAACTGCGGATGGACTCGAAGTCCAGATTGCTCTTCAAGTCCTCGACTATAAACAGCAGGGCGGCCTGCTGCAGCGAATATTTCTTACCCGCCTGGGGAGCGCCCAGAAATTCCTTGAAATCGCGCTTTACCCAGTTTTGCACGGAAGTCACGGAGAAGTTAGTATATTCAATCGTATTCCCTAGGGCGACGATTTCCTGAAGGGAAAGGCCGCCGATCCGATCGGTTTTCAGCAGCTTTTCGAATACGCCGGGCAGCCTTGTAGACAGGAAGGCCGTCAAGCTCGCCCCCTGGCGAAGCTCATGCTGATGAAGCTTGGACCAGGCTTCCTGAAGAATGGCTACCGGCTTCTTGTCAGAGCCGCTCTGGAGTGAAACGAGCAGGGAAGACATTTCCTTGCGGGTGAGTGTGAAGGTTTCCATATCACGTACCTCAATTTCTGTTAGCGTCAAGTTCTTATGAACTTATCTTAAGATTTAGAAAAAAGCTTGTCAAAGGGAAAGAATAAGCGAGCGAGTGGTGTGCAGAAGCAAGATGAGCTCAAAACGGACGTATTCGGTCTGACAGCGGCTAAAAATCGGTTTGTGATTTCATATGAAAGATCATAAAATAAGTTCATAGGAACTCGTTATTAGATTAGTCTAAATATGAAAAGGAAGGTAACCATGATTGTAAATCTCGTATTAGTTGCTTTGCTGATTGTGCTGACGGCTTTTTTCGTAGCTACGGAGTTCGCGATTATCAGGCTCCGCTCCAGCCGTGTGGACCAGCTGGTGATGGAAGGACGCAAACATGCGGTTGCGGTTCAGCAGGTCACCCGGAATCTGGACGGCTATTTATCGGCCTGCCAGCTCGGCATTACGATTACGGCGCTCGGACTGGGCTGGCTCGGTGAGCCGACCGTCGAAAAAATTCTCCATCCTTTATTCAGCTACATCGGTCTTAGCGGCGAGGTGAGCGGAGTGATTTCCTTCCTGATCGCGTTCGTCTTGATTACCTATCTTCATGTGGTGCTGGGTGAGCTGGCGCCGAAGTCGCTGGCTATCCAGAAGGCGGAGCAAGTCAGTCTGCTTGTGGCTAGGCCGATTATGCTCTTCTACAAAATTATGTACCCGTTTATCTGGCTTCTGAACGGCTCCGCGAACTCACTGATCCGTGCGTTCGGCATCAAGCCGGCTAAGGAGCATGAGGATGCCCATTCCGAGGAAGAGATTCAGATCATCCTGTCGGAAAGCTACCAGAGCGGGAAAATCAATAAAGCAGAGTATGGATATGTCAGCCGGATTTTTGCCTTCGACGAGCTGTTGGCGAGGGAGATCATGGTTCCGCGGACCGATATGGCCTGCCTCTACACCAATCTGACGCTAGAGGAGAATATAGCCATTATCCGCCGTGAGCAATATACCCGGTTCCCCGTGGCTTCGGAGAGCAAGGACAGAATCGTCGGCATGGTCAACACGAAGCGGTTTTTTCTGCACGATGGGGGCCATGGCGAGCCTATGGATCTGAACTCGCTGATTCAGCCCGTACTGACAGTACCGGACTCGATCCCGGTTCAAGCGCTGCTGAGGAAAATGCAGCTGCAGCAGGTGCATTTTGCCATACTGATCGATGAATACGGAGGAACTGCCGGTATGATCACTATTGAGGATATACTGGAGGAGATTGTCGGAGAAATCCGGGATGAGTTCGATGCGGATGAAGTGAAGCCAGTCGAAAAGCTGGATGACGGTCAGTATAGGCTTGAAGGGAAGGTGCTGCTGAGCGAGGTGAATGAACTGCTTGGCTCCGATCTGAACAATGACGAAGTCGACACGATCGGCGGCTGGCTGTATATGCAGTCTCCGGAGCTCAGTCCAGGGAGTGTATATACGCATGGTGATCTTGCCTTCGAGGTGCTTGAGAGAGACAGCCACCGCATCCGCTGGATTCGTGTATCACGTGTCCATGAAGCTGCTGCTAAACAGCCTGTCTCGCTTGGGTAAACGGTCAGCAAGCCGGGATTTGCCAGCGTCCTCCAGGACTCCGAGCGGGGATTGTCGAACGCTGTCAATACCGGTCTCTTTGGATTTGCTTTCCATCCTGTAACTTATTACAATAGAGATATAATCCTTGAAGGAGTGATCCTCATGAGCGAAGAAATTCAAACAGG
Source organism: Paenibacillus filicis (assembly GCF_038070315.1). Taxonomy (NCBI): domain Bacteria; kingdom Bacillati; phylum Bacillota; class Bacilli; order Caryophanales; family Paenibacillaceae; genus Paenibacillus; species Paenibacillus filicis. The sequence continues at coordinate 17,154 of NZ_JBBPCC010000025.1, forward strand.
ACTTATCCGCATTTCAGATGACGTCGTTGCGACAATAGCAGGGCTCGCTGCATTGGAAACGCCAGGGATCGCCGCCATGTCGGGAGGAATTTCGGAAGGCTTGGCGAAGCGTCTGAGCGGTAAGAACGTGCAGCGCGGCGTATCCGTCGAAGTCGGCCAGGTTGAGGCAGCCATCGATCTGCGTGTTATCGTCAACTATGGCAGTAAGATTCAGGAGGTTTGTCGCGATCTTCAGGAGAATATCCGGGAGGCCGTTGAGAACATGACGGGCCTGTCTGTGGTGGAAGTCAATGTGAAGGTGGAAGGTGTCGCTTTCCGCGAAGAGGAACCTGTACATACGGCAGAAGACCCGCAGCATCGAGTGAAATAAAACATAGGGAGCAGGGGAGCCGCGCGCTTCTCTGCTTTTTTGATCTGAATACGGCCGGGAATGGTCTCAGGCAGCGTGGAAGGCAAAAAAAGAGAGCCTAGACGGCTCTCTTTCTGCCATGTACCCTTTGCTGCGGTTCCTTGGCGGGCACGTTCTGTTCGCGAGAGATGCTGAGGAGTATGCCCAGGCTCATCAAGGTCATCATGATGGAAGTCCCCCCATAGCTGATGAGCGGCAGTGTAACTCCCGTCATCGGAATCGTATTGGTGACCCCGCCGACATTAATAAAGGCCTGGATGCCGATCATGCCGACGATGCCGACACCGGTCAGCATCCCGAACAGCTCTTGGCAGCGAAGCGCGACGATCAGACCGCGGAGCAGGAACAGCAGATAAACCAGCAAAAACAGGGAAGTTCCGATAAATCCAAGCTCTTCGCCGATAACCGCAAAGATAAAATCATTGTAGGCCAAGGGCAGGTAGTGCAGCTTCTGGATGCTTTGGCCGAAACCGGCCCCTGTCAAACCGCCGTGACCGAACGCGAAGAGCGACTGTACGATCTGGTAGCCTTCCCCCTTCGCGTCCGCGAAAGGATTCAAGTAAGTCGTAAACCGGCCTACCCGGTAGCTCTCGCCGTTCGTTTTGAGAAAGTAAACGATTGCGATTACGCACATCGCCATGAAGCCGCCGATGCCCAGCGTGGCGATATGCTTGAAGCTCGCGCCGCCGACGATAATGACCAGCGCTGCGCCCATGACGAGAATCATCGTGGAGCCGAGATCGGGCTGCTGCATGATCAGCAGACAGATGAACCCGACGACGAGCAGCGGCGGCACCAGCCCGCGCTTGAAGTCCTGGATTTTATCGCCTTTCTTGCTGATGAGAGAGGCCAGATACATAATCACGGCAAGCTTGGCAAACTCGGTGGGCTGAAAGGTACCTAAGGGGCCGAGATTCAGCCAGCTCTTCGCCCGGTTGATCTCAATGCCGATAATCGGCACGAGCATCAGCAGGACGATGGCCAGGGTCAAGAAAGGAGCCACCCATTTCTGGAATTTGCGGAAATCGACATTCATACAGAAGAACATGATGAACGTTCCAATGACAACCTTGCTGCCCTGGCTGATGACCATTGACCAGGGGTCCTTCTCCGCCACACTCGCACTGAATACGAAGGCCAGACCGAAGCACACGAGTAAAAACGTCAGGAAAAGCAGCAGAAAATCAGGCGTTCCTCGCCGCGGGGCGCTCATCGTGAGCTTCCGCCTATTGGGTCAGCTTCGACTTCAGCTCAGCCAGCTTCCCGGTAACCGTCTTCGAGATGGAGTCCGGAACCGGCGAGTTGTAATCGAGTCCGTGCGGGAATGTAGCTCTTCCGATATAAGTTTCTTCCACGTAAAGGATGGCGTAAGGGGATTCCAGCTTGCCGCTTTCCACGCGCGTATTGATACGCAGGAAATAATCGTTGCCGGTTGCTTTATCTTCGAGCTTCAGGTCGTAGGTGGCGCGGTAGTACTCCCATTGCCAGCGTACGAAGCCAAGCTGCTCCATGCTTTCGTCCAAGTGGGCCAGATCGCTCTTGAGGCCCTTCAAACCACTGTTTTCAATAATCACAGCAAGCCCTCCTAATCTATGTACATCACTTTACCCATGATAGTATGTTTCCCTTACTTGTGCAAGCCTAATGCATGGCCGCCCCGGCTGCCCGCCAGGGAAAGTTTGAAAATTTGTGACACATGGGATGAAACCTGCCAAGGCTTTTGTTACAATAATAGGATAACAAATCTAAGCGCTATATCATCGGAGGCATTGATATGGATATATATGAAGCTTTGGAAGCTGCTTACCCGGATATGGTGGAGTGGAGAAGGCATCTGCACCGCCATCCTGAATTGTCTTACCAGGAGTCCGCAACAGCCGCGTTCGTCGCAGAGAAGCTTCGCGGATGGGGGCTTGAGGTACGCGAGCAAGCGGGTAAAGGTCATGGAGTCGTAGCACGTCTGCGGGGGTTGGAGGACGGACCGACGGTCGCATTGCGGGCGGATATGGATGCCTTGCCGATCCAGGACGAGAAAAGTTGCGAATATGCTTCGACCGTGCCTGGCGTCATGCATGCCTGTGGCCACGACGCCCATACGTCCACCTTGCTTGCCGTAGCGAAGGTGTTGAGCGAACGGCGGGAGCAGATTCGGGGGCAGCTCGTATTCGTCTTTCAGCCTGCCGAAGAGACGACCCCGGGAGGCGCGCTCGGGATGATCGAGGATGGCGTGCTCGATCAGGTCGATGTGATGTACGGCATCCATCTGTGGACTCCGTTCGAAGTCGGAACGGCCGCCTGCAAGCCAGGCCCGGCCATGGCCGCTGCCGATGAGTTCGTGCTGGGGATTAAGGGCAAGGGAGGGCACGGAGGTCTTCCTCACGAAGCAATCGATAGTGTATTTATTGCCTCCCAGCTTGTCGTGAATCTTCAGTCCATCGTCAGCCGTTCGGCTGATCCAACTGAGCCATGTGTCGTTTCCGTCGGGTCTATACATAGCGGAACTACCTTCAATATTATTGCTGAAACCGCTACGCTCAAAGGAACAGTACGCACCTTCAATAAGGAACTGCGCATGAAGGTGAGAAAAAGGCTGGAGACGATCGTGGAGCAAACCTGTCTGATGCACGGGGCCAGCTATACGCTGGAGTACAAGATGGGCTATCCGCCTGTGGTCAATCATGCAAGTGAGGCGGAGAGGTTTTTCCGGACTGCTCCGCAAACGTTTGGCAATGACCGTACACTGCTGTCGCCGCTGATTATGGCCGGCGAGGATTATGCTTACTACCTGGAGAAGGTTCCTGGATGCTTTATGTTCGTAGGAGCGGGGCATCCCGAGAAGGGAATTGTGTATCCGCATCATCACCCAAAGTTCGATATTGATGAAACCTCCATGCTGTATGCGGCCAAACTCTTCGTGAATATGACACTGGACTACCTGGAACAAAACCGGTTGAGCATTGCCGTTAAGTAACAGCCGGGCCGCGCATGGGAAGATGGCCTGAGGGAAACTCTATGGAAGACGAAGCCTTATGTCTGCGGCAAGGGCAGGCAAGGCTCCGGACTTTCAAAGCTCAGGAGGGATTTCCGCTTATGGCAGCGAGAACGCTTCGGGAAATCATGACGAAGGATTGCGTGACGGTAACACTCCAGGACAATGTATATGAAGCAGCGGTCAAAATGAAGCAGGAGGATACCGGCTTTATCCCGGTTGTCGATGGCAAGAAGCTGATCGGCGTGCTGACCGACCGTGACCTGGTCATCCGGGGATTTGCCGCCAAGAAGGAAGGCTCTACCGCCATTAAGGAAGTCATGAGCGACAGAGTCGTATCCGTATCTCCCGATACGACGGCAGATGAAGCGGCGAGGGTGATGGCCAAGGAGCAAATCCGCCGGCTGCCGATCGTAGAGAATGGTGAGTTTGTAGGTATCGTATCCATCGGCGACTTGGCCGTACGGGATAAATTCGAGGACGAAGCGGGAGAGGCGTTAAGCCGCATTTCCAAATCGGATAAACAACCTGTGATGTAACGGATGTCCCGTCCATTTGTTCGCTGAAATAACAAGAACCATCCTTCGGCCAAAGCCAAGGGATGGTTCTTGTTGTTTCTAAAATGTTTAAATCTTAGGCTGTTCCCTCATACTAAAACTAACTGTTAAAGTTTGGAGGGATCGCCTATGGCTGGATATCGGAAGAATAGCCCCCTGATCGTGCAGCATGATTTTTGCATATTGGCCGAGACGCGCCATCCGGAATTCGAGGAGGTGCGTGCCGGGCTTGCCAGGTTCGCAGAGCTGGTGAAGTCGCCGGATAATCTGCATACGTACAGGATGTCCTCCCTTTCGCTCTGGAATGCGGCCGCATCCGGTCTGACCTCGGACGAAGTGGTGGAATTTCTCGAGAAGCATGCCAAATTCGGTGTGCCGGCTTCAGTGAAGCAGGACATACTGAGGTTTATCGAGCGGTATGGGCTTGTTCGTCTGGAACGTATCGGTGACGATCTGCTGCTGATTTCCGACGACCTGGATGTGATTAAGGAGATGGTATCGTTTAAGTCGCTCCGTTCTTACGGGCTGGTGCAGACAGATGCCCGTACGCTGCGATTCTCGCCTCAGCACCGGGGCTTGCTCAAGCAGGAGCTGATCAAGCTCGGTTTCCCCGTCGAGGATCTGGCTGGCTACAGTCAGGGAGAAGCGCTGCCGATCCGGTTGCGCTCCGATCCGGGAACTGACGAGGGCTCGTTCGAGCTAAGGGATTATCAGCGCAAGGCCGTGGATTCGTTTTACCGGGAAGGGTCGATGCAGGGCGGCAGCGGCGTGCTCGTGCTGCCCTGCGGTGCAGGTAAAACGGTCATCGGCATAGCCGCTATGGGCAAGCTGTCCTGCGCGACGCTGATCCTGACGACGAACAGCACGTCGGTGAAGCAGTGGAAGCGGGAGATATTGAGCAAGACGGACCTGACGGATGAGATGGTTGGCGAATATACGGGCTCCGTGAAGGAGGTTCGCCCGGTTACCATTGCGACGTATCAGATCTTGACGTACCGGAAGTCGAAGAACGGCCCTTTCCTCCACATTGATTTATTTAATAAGAGAGACTGGGGGTTAATCGTCTATGATGAGGTCCACCTGCTGCCTGCCCCGGTGTTCCGGATAACCGCGGATATTCAGGCGACGCGCCGGCTCGGTCTGACGGCTACGTTGGTGAGAGAGGACGGCCGCGAGCAGGATGTATTCTCGCTGGTCGGGCCCAAACGCTATGAGATGCCGTGGAAAACGCTGGAGACCCAGGGCTGGATCGCCTCGGTGGCTTGCGTCGAGTTGAGGGTCCCGCTTCCTCCTCGGGAGATGGAAGCTTACCGGATGGCCGAAGAGCGGGAACGCACACGGCTCGCGAGTGACAATACGGCGAAGCTTGCGGCAGCGGAAGCATTGCTAAGCAGGCATCAAGGCGAGCAGATCCTGCTTATTGGACATTATCTGGAGCAACTGCAGGAGCTGGCCAAGCGGACGGGAGCGCCGATGATCAGCGGTGAGATGCCGCAGGAGAAGCGCGAGGAGCTATACGAGGCTTTTCGGAGCGGCGGGCTTGAGGTGCTGATCGTATCAAAGGTCGCCAACTTCGCCGTCGATCTGCCCGATGCGGCGGTTGCTATTCAGATATCGGGCAGTTTTGGCTCGCGGCAGGAGGAGGCGCAGCGCCTCGGACGCATCCTGCGCCCCAAGGCGGGGAAAAATAAAGCTTACTTCTACTCGCTCGTCAGTATGGATACGAAGGAGCAGGAGTTTGCGATGAACCGGCAATTGTTTCTGATCGAGCAGGGATATTCGTATCGGGTGGTGGAGCTGCCGGAGGAACTGGATTACGGACGGCTGTTGTCGGACCCAGAAGCTTCCGGCAACGGGACCGACTATCCGGGAGAAGATCCAACAGGCCATGAGGATGAGCCGAAGGAGGCGATCTATCCATGAAGTACCCGCAACTTGCCGCGCTGATGCCTCAGGAGCTGCGAATCCGGCTGGAGGGAGAGCCGGTTTATGCCGCTTGGCTGAGGGAAGGAAAAACTCTGGAGCAAGCGTGGCAGGATGACGTTGTGTTGGAGACTGTCTACAACCGACTAAACAGGGCGGAGCGGGTGATTCTGGACATCATCGTCCGCCGGATCGGCTGCTCTCCGTTTGACGATACGCGTCTGGACCGGGCGGCGGAGGCGCGCTTATCCGGTGCGGAGATTCGTTCGGGCCTCGCCGGACTCCGGCGCAAAGGGCTTGTGTTTGCCTTCCGCAAATCCTGGGGCGAGCTCATGTATCTGCTGCCGGAGGATGGCTTTGCCCGGTGGCAGCGGATCTTGTTTGCCTCCTTATCTGGACCTCCCAATCAAACCGAGAAGGTTGAAGAGCTGCAAGACGGTTTTGATCCGGTGCTGCCGTTATTCGATGTGCTCGTCTATGCCGCCAAGCATAAGCTCAAGCTGACGAAGCAAGGTACGCTGCCCAAGCGTATTGTACAGCAGGTGGCGGAGCTAGCTTCCTGGGACGAGCGCAGCTTCGGCGGGATCTCCTTGAAGTATGCTTATGCCGACGCCTATCCGCTCAGGGTTGCGCTTGTGCTGGACATGGCTCTCAAGCTCAAGCTGCTAAGCCGTCAGGAGGATGAGCTTCGCCTTGAGCCTGAAGCGCTGCACACTTTCTTATTCCTGTCTCGGGCCGAGCAGAATAAGCAGCTGTATGCCTGGTGGAAGGACATTGCCTTTCCTTCGGAGGTCTGGCTGCAGCATGCTGCACTGCTGGTTGAAGCATGGCCGGCCTCCGCTGCTCTCCAGGCGTCGCAGATCGTGACGTCCTTCGTCCGGGTAGGGCTGCTGGACCTGGCGGCTGAGCCGCTAGAACTTCGGGAGCGTGTCCGTCTGCTGCAGGAGCTATGGCTGGAGCCGCTATGCGGCTTAGGATGGCTGGAGAAGGAGATGCATATCCCGATCGTCCCGAATGCCAACGGGATGGATCATCAGAGTTTCGTGGAGTACAGCTACCGCTGGAGACGGCATCCCGGGGAAGCGGGGTCTTATGCAGCCCAGGAATTAGAGGAAGGCAGGCTTCTGGTGCAGCCGGACTTCGATATTCTCGTGCCGCCAGACGTACCTCTGCATGTTCAGTGGGAGCTGGGCTGTCTGGCGACGGAACCGCTCCGGGACATGCTGAGTGTGTATAAGTTGACCAAGGATAGTATGAAGCACGCACTGGAAAATGGCCGGTCCGCAGATGAGGTCATAGCTTTCCTGGACGCCCATGCGGCTTATGGCGTTCCGGAGAATATCCGGCTTGCCCTGAAGCAATGGGCCAAACCGTTCGGCTTGACCCATGTGGTCAGCCTGACCATGCTCCGATGTGCTGATGCGGAGACGGCACGCACCGTCTGGAGGCTGCCAGCGGCCGCCAAGCTGCTGGGTGAGCTAATCGGCGAACGAGACTATATTGTAGATCCCGTTCATGTGAAGACGCTCGCCTCCGTGCTGGAGAAGGCAGGCTTTATCGCCGGGTTGAAGCTGCAGCAAGCGGACGAGCAGCGGGATTATCCGGTGCTGCGCCAACCGGAAGTTATGGCTTTTGCTGAGCCTGAGGCGCTAGAGCTTCCTTCGGAAGTCCAAGGGCTCGTGTATGCTCGGCACTCAGCAGGCTACTTCCAGATGGACGCGGCGCTGCCTGAGCCCTTCGAGCTGTATCCGGATCTGCGTGATATTCCCGCATCGTGGTTGAAGGATTACCGCAATTACCACCCCTCTACGCGGAGGGAAATCGTGGAGAAGGCGATCCAGCTTCGCTCACTGCTGCAGATCCGCAAGGCAGGGGAAGACTGCAGGATAGTCCCTCGCAAGCTGCAGGAAACCCGGGGGAGCTGGTGCATCACCGGGATGGAGGCTGAGTCTCCAGGGGCCGAGCCGCGTGTAGCTGCAGAAGGAGAAGGCCGTGGACGACCGGCAGAGATCCGGCTGCTGGAAGGGGAATGGCAGGAGATGAAGCTGATCCTGCCGGGGGTTAACGATAAATATTAACCGAACACGCAGCCTTGCGATTGTGCTATACTGGTGAGGCAAGCCTATTATTTGTACCGAAAGGCAGGTGCTGTTTGGATGGCGGTTATGGAATCGCGCACGCTTGACATGTCGACAATGCTGATGGGAGCCTACGATTTAGCCGATCTGATCAAAAACTCCGCGGATACGGCGGATTATCTATATTGGAAACAGCGCAAGGATTCGGATGCCGAAGTGCAGTTGCTCGTGAAGGAGTTCCTGAAGAGCAAGGAGAAATTTCAGGAATGCGAGCGGTTCGGCCATTATCATCCGAACTATCATGAGGCGCTCGACCAAGTAAGAGCCGTCGAGGCGAAGCTGGATGCGGTCGAGTCAGTGCGCCGCTTCAAGGAAGCAGAGCGCAGACTCGACGAACTGCTGTATTCCGTATCGGAGACGATCGCCCGTGCCGTGTCCGATACGATCAAGGTCCCCTCGAATGATCCGCTTGCCAGTACCGGGGGATGCTCTTCCGGAGGCAGCTGCAGCGGCGGATGCGGATAAATTTGTACAGTAAAAAGAGGCCCTCGAGGCCTCTTTTTTCATGAATATGCGCAAAGGATGGATGACATGCTTTCGTACTTTTATGGGAATAGTAGGGATGTTGAATACTGCTATCAGAGATGAGAAAGCCGGAAGACCGGCTCTAGCCGCCCGACGTTCTCACCGCGGCGGTTGACAACGTACGGACGGTGGAAGGGTTCGAGCAGCTGAGCTTCGGCTTCGCTCAGAAAGCCGAGCTGAAGCAGCGCCTCGGCCGCCGCAGGATATAAGGCCCGCTCGGCTCCGTCCTCCAGCTTGATCGCTAGGCCTACACCCTCGGACGGAATAGTCGCGGCAAACACGCCTTCGGCTCCCATCTTGCCGATGATACGTCCGCCCGTCACCTCGGCCAGCCGCGTATCGAAGCGGTCGGTGCCTGCCAGAAAGAACGGCTCATGACCGATGGCGCTCAAAATCCGGCGGCATGCATCCGCCCGCGCTGGCTCCAGTCCATCAGGATTGCCGAGTCTGGCGTAGCCCAGAGCCAGCGAAGAGAGCGGCATCGCAAAGACCGGAACGCCGCAGCCGTCGACGCCGATGCGGATCTGGCTCGCCGGTATGCCGCACATGTCACTGACGGTCTGCAGCATTTTTTGCTGGACAGGATGTTCGGGACGAGTATACTGATGAGTAGATACATTCATCAGGCGCGACAAGGCGAGCATGCCTGCATGCTTGCCGGAGCAGTTATTATGAACGGGAGTGGCGGGCTCGCGCTCATACTTGAGTCTATCCGCCTCGCTCTTCAGCAGCGGTTCTTGCGGTCCGCAGTCTAGAGCGCTTACATCGAGTCCGGCCTTTGCCAGGATCGAGGCCGCCGTGATCGTATGCTTGGGTTCGCCGTTATGTGAGGCGCATACGAGGGCTGTCTCGGCCTCGGTGAGTAGGAATTGGTCCGCGCCGCCCATCTCCAGCAGGGGGATGGCCTGAAGCAGCTTGGCGGTCGACCGCGCATAAGTATAGAACCCCGCATCGCCTATACAGGCGATCAGGCGGCCGGAGGAATCGACGGCAGCCAGGTGGCCGCGGTGGACGCTTTCCGTAATCGGTCCGCGCGTGACGGCTACGAGAGATTCGGAAGCAGAATTTGACATAGAGAACGTTCAGCCCTTTCATTTTTGCTAAAGAAAGAAGGTCATGCCATGTTTACCGAGCGAGCCGGGATTATCGTATGGGTTTCCGATGTGAAGGCAGCAGCCAAGCATTTGGAGAAATACGGGAATGTGCATTTCATTTCCAAGAAGCTGCATTATGCAGCTATGTATATTTACGCAAGCCGTCTGGATGAAACCGTCAAGCAGCTGCAGCGGCTGCCGTTCGTCAAGAAGGTGGAGCGTTCCCATCGTAATGAAATTCCGACTGAATATAATAGTAATATGCCTGACAAAACAAGATTCTACACGTTGTAGCCGCTTGGATGCAACTTGGGCGGCGATGGGATGCCGTCAGCGGTTCGAGAGTCTGGTTATGGCGAGGAAGACCCCGGAGCTCATGACGGGGTCTTTTGGTCATTCCTGGTAATCTAAAGATTTCTTAAGTTGATTCTATACGACAATAAGGTAAAATTAAGGGGGTATGGGAAGTACATAGGTGGAGCGGACTATTTTTTTAGGAAGAGGGTTTGGTTGTGGCTGACATAAAATCCGGCGAGAAGGCGAACAGTAACGGGACCACTCCGATCTTACTCGGAGGCAAGGTCATTGCGGACATTATCATCACACATCACGCCCGCAGCCGTTGGGCTGACCGTGTCGAATCCGAGAAAACAGGTTTTCTCGATATTGCCGAATTTGTATGGGACAAGCTGAAATCACGCTCCATCCGCACCTACTATAAGAATGAACAAGATGTATTTCTCATCGACGACGATTTGGTGATGGTGGCAGAGTTCTCAGAAGTGGTAAGAGCCCCGGGACAGCCTCCAGGACCTCCCATCTACAAGATGATTGTCGTCACTTTCCTGGGCCGAATGTCCGAGACCATGGAGCTGCGCGACCTTCGATCCTATTACTCCTGGCTGCGACACTCCCGGAGGATGACGCTGATTAAGAACAGCCGGAAGCGGAGATAGTCCGACAGGCTGCGATCACGATACAAGCAGGGTATGCTGTCTCTGGCGGCATGCTTTTTCTGTTTTTTGGGCGGCAGCTTCGCGTTGCGGTTGGCCTCGGAACGGTTTTTATATATAATTTGGAGGAAAACGCTTTTGCGGAGGTTGTTATGGCGCATAACTTTCATCAGCTTCATATTTTTTTCACGGTTGCCGAGAAGGGCAGCTTCTCGCTTGCGGCCGGCGCCTTGCACATGACGCAGCCTGCCGTGACGATGCAGATTCAGTCGCTGGAGGATTATTTTGGTACCAAGCTCTTTATCCGTTCCACCAAGCGGGTGGAGCTGACGGAGGCCGGCCGCACGCTGCTGCCGTTCGCGCGGCGGAGCATCGACCTGATTAGGGAAACGGATATCAGCATGTCCAAGTTTACGCACATGCTCGAGGGAAGGCTTCATCTCGGAGCGAGCCTGACCGTTGGAGAGTATATTCTGCCGCGGCTGCTCGGTCCCTTCGGCCAGGAGTATCCGCATATTTCCATAAGCATGAAGGTTATTAACACTAAGCAGATTTTAGAGGAAGTGCTGAATCACCAGCTAACCTTCGGACTGGTCGAGGCCGAGGTCAATCATCCGGACCTGCACACGGAGGCCGTGCTGAGTGACGAACTGAAGCTGATCCTGCCTAAGGACCATCCCCTGGGACGGTTTGACAAGGTGCCGGTAGATGAACTGCGCGAATATCCGTTCGTGCTGCGGGAGCAGGGCTCCGGCACACGGAGGGTGATGGAGGAAGAGCTGGAGCGGGCCGGCTGTGAAGTCTCTTCCCTCAAGATCGTGATGGAGCTTGGCAGCACAGGGGCGGTCAAGTCCGCGGTCGAAGCGGGATTGGGAGTCTCGGTACTGTCTCAATCTTCGCTCAAGCACGAAGCGGCTCTTGGTGTGCTGCAGGTTAGGGATGTAGAAGGGGTAAGCTTCGCGCGAAGCTTCCACGCCATTTACTTGGGCTCCACGCTGCTTCCGATATCGGCGGTTACCTTCCTGACCTTCCTGAGAGAGCGGGATTTGAGCCAGTGGCTCTAGCGGCCAGGGGGATCGATCAACGAAGTAATCTGCTGCTGCTCCAGGCAGGATAAGTATGAATCAAGGGGGGATTTGCTTGCCTTATGCAGACTTGCATACGCATACCATCGCGTCTGACGGGACCGGGACGCCTGCAGATAATGTCAGACTGGCGGCAGCTGCCGGGCTGGCCGCGGTCGCGATCACGGATCATGACACGGTAGGCGGGCTGGAGGAGGCTCTGGCCGCCGGAGAGAGCTATGGGATTACCGTTGTGCCCGGCATCGAAATCAGCACCGTTCATGAAGGTGCCGATATTCATGTGCTCGGCTATTGGGTCGACTGGCGCGACCCGGTATTTCTGGAGCGGCTGGAGCAGCTTCGGAGCGTCAGAGACCGCCGGAATGAGATGATCGTGGAGAAGCTCCAGGCACTGGGCATGGAGATCACGATGGCGGATGTTCTGGCATCGGTCAGCCTGCTGAGGCGTGAGGGCGACACTGTCGGGCGTCCGCACATCGCCGATGCGCTTGTACGCAAAGGCTATGTCGGCTCGATGGCCGAAGCGTTCGAACGGTACTTGGGCAAGGGAGCGGCCGCGTATGCGAACCCGCCGCGCATCACGCCGTTCGAGGCGCTCGTGTGGATTCGGGAAGCAGGCGGTGCTCCGGTGCTGGCGCATCCCGGCCTATACGGCTGCGATGAATTGATCCCGACGCTGGCTGCACAAGGGCTGGCCGGGCTGGAAGTATACCATGCAGACCACACGCCTGAGCAGGAAACGGCCTATGCGGCCATGGCGCAGCGCCACGGTCTGCTGGTTACGGCGGGCTCCGATTACCACGGAGAACGCGGGGGCGTTGTATTCCATGCTCCGGTCGGAGCGCGCAGGGTCGAAGCGGAAGTTATCCATCAACTGTATAAGCGAAGGGGAGAGCAGCTATGAGAGTACGCAAGGCCATTATCCCGGCTGCCGGTCTGGGAACCCGGTTTCTGCCGGCGACCAAGGCGCAGCCGAAGGAAATGCTGCCGATCGTCGACAAGCCGGCGATCCAGTATATTGTAGAAGAAGCGATCTCCTCCGGTATCGAGGATATCATTATTGTAACAGGACGCAATAAGCGCGCGATTGAGGACCATTTCGACAAGTCGGTCGAGCTGGAGGCCGTGCTGGAGGAGAAGGGCAACCACGAGCTTCTGAAGATGGTGCAGTCGATCTCTAATCTGACCGATGTCCATTATATCCGTCAGAAGCAGCCGCTGGGCCTGGGACATGCCGTCTTATGTGCGCGTAAATTTATCGGGAATGAGCCGTTTGCCGTGCTGCTGGGCGACGATATTATCCAATCCGAACCACCCTGCCTCAAGCAAATGATGGACCTGTTCGATCAGACTGGAACCTCGGTGATCGGCACGCAGGAGGTCCCATGGGAAGATGTGAACAAGTACGGGATCTTGTCGCCGGCCAAGGATTCGTCTGCGTTCGCGTGGATTGAGGATCTGATCGAAAAGCCGGAGCGTGAAGCTGCGCCTTCGAATCAAGCCATCATCGGCCGGTATATTCTGATGCCGGAAATTTTCGATATCCTGGAACATAGCGGTCCTGGACGCGGCGGGGAAATCCAGCTGACGGACGCGCTGCGGATTCTGAACGAGCAGCAGCGCATGGTGATGCACTCTATTACCGGACGGCGTTATGACGTAGGGGACAAGCTGGGCTACATCGAAGCGACGATCGAGATGGCGCTGGAGCGCGACGAGCTGAAGGGACCCCTCGAAGCCTACCTTCGGCGCAGACTCGGGCTGTAGGCCTGTAGCGTACCGTACTCATTCCATAAAAAATACCTCCAATTCCACGCTGATCAGGGTGGGATTGGAGGTTTTTTGGTTTGTAGGTTGATGTGGCGCTTTTCGGCTTATGTGACGTACGGTCCTACTTTACGGTCATCGGCAGCTGCTTAAGCCGCTCGGCCTCGGGCGTTACGAACAGGGTTTTTTGATGATCATAGATGACGAAGCCCGGCTTGGCACCGCCTGGCTTGCGGACATGCCGGATCAGCGTATAATCGACAGGCACTTGGCTGGATTCTTTGGCCTGGCTATAGTAGGCGGCGAGCTGCGCCGCTTCCAGCAAGGTCGCATCTCCGAATTCGGTGCTGCGGATCACGACATGAGAACCGGGAATGTCCTTGGTATGCAGCCAGGTGTCTCCGGATTGGGCGAGCCGGTTGGTAAGGTATTCGTTCTGCGTGTTGTTCTTGCCTACATAGACCGGGATGCCCTCACTGGACGTATAGCAGGCCAGAAGGGGTTTGGCATTCGCTTTTTTTCGCTTCAGCTTCTTGCTCCGGTCACGCAGGTAGCCCTGCCCAACCAATTCCTCGCGGATTTCCTCAATATCCTGTATGCCTGCATTGGCAAGCTGCTGCAGAAGGTTATCCAGATAGACGATCTCCTCCTGGGACTGGCGCATTTGTTCATGAACCACGGCGAGGCTGTTCTTGGCTTTCGTATATTTCTTGAAGTACCGCTGCGCATTATCCGATGCAGACAGCAGCGGGTCCAGCTCGATTTCCAGCGGACGCTGCTCCTCATCATAATAATTGATAACCTCGATGTGGCTCTCGCCCTTGCGGATTTGATGCAGGGAGGCTGTCAGCAGCTCACCGAGAATCCGGAAGCGGTCCGCCTGCTGGGCATCCTCCAGCGTTTCGGCCAGCTTCTCCAGCTTCTTGACGTTCTTGCTCCGCTCGTTCGTCAGCAGCCGGAACAGGTCGCTGACCCGTTGTTTGACCGTATCGCGTTCTGCCTTGTCGCTGTAGTACGTCTCCAGACAGCTGCTGACTGACGGGAACCGGCGGGTCTCTCCGTGGAGATGCGTGAGATCCGTGATGGAAAAGAAGCTTTTGCCGGAAGGCTGTACAGTCGTGATTACGGGATCTGTCTTGCCAGCGCGAAGCTGTGCGCTCAGATCGCTGAACGGTACCCATAGCTTACGGATCGCTTCGCGCTGTCCGGCACCCTCTGTCGTATCGGAGTCCAGGCTACCATTCGAATCCGAAGCTAACGCTTCTCCGGCAAACGCGCGGTAGACCAGCTCCCGGGCGGCCAGCGGACTGAAGCCGCTGAAGCGCTGAACCAGTGCCTGCTCCCATAGCTTGCTGCCGGATGCTTGACCCTCGTCCATCAGGGCCTGAACCGTTTCTCCCAGCAGCGATGTGAATGACTCCTCGTTGATGTCCAGCGGATTTGCCTTATGCTGCTCCGGAGGGTTCACATAGGGGACCCCCGGCATGACGACCCGGTAGCTGCTGATGGACGGTGTGACATGATGGATGCCGTCGATGATCGTATTCGTGGCCGGATCAAGCAGGATCAAGTTGCTATGGCGGCCCATAATTTCGATGACGATCGTTTTTACGCTGAGATCGCCGAGCTCGTCACGCTGCCGGATGTTTAGGCGGATGACCCGCTCCATCTGCGGCTGCTCGATCGATTCGATGATGCCGCCCTCACAGTGCTTGCGGAGCAGCATGCAGAACATCGGTGCGTCCAGCGGATTCACAAAGTTCGCGTCAGTGATATGTACGCGCGGATACGTCGGACTCGCCGACAGGATCAGCTTGATATTCCGGCCTGCAGCCCGGATTTGCAGCACGATATCATTGCCGGAGGGCATCTGGATTTTATTGATGCGGCAGGGGAGCATCTCTTGCAGCTCCTGAACGAGGCCGTGTATGACGAGACCGTCGAAGGACATAGGTGTAAACCACTCCAATTCTTAATAAACGTCATTCCCTATCATGCCATAATTTTGCGAAAAACTTAAGGTCTTTCTCGGCAGCACCAGGAAACCGTGCTAATTTGCAGCTTGTCTGAATACATTTACCCTAGACAACCTTATGGGAGGGAAAGAGCAGATGAGTCAGAAACCATGGTATCAATGGACGTCCGAGGAGATCCTGCAGTCGTCGGGAACCGAGCCCTCACAAGGCCTGAGCCGGGAGGAGGCGGACAAGCGGCTGGCTTCGCACGGTAAGAACGAGCTGGCTGAGGGTCAAAGCATCTCCCCGATCACGCTGTTTCTGAATCAATTTAAAGACTTTATGGTGCTGGTGCTGGTGGGAGCGACACTGGTATCGGGTTTGCTCGGCGAATACCTCGACGCGATCACGATCATAGCGATCATCTTCATGAATGGCATACTCGGTTTTCTGCAGGAATTCCGCGCAGAGCGCTCGCTGCGTGCGCTGAAGGAGCTCTCGGCACCGAATGCCAAGGTATTGCGGGAAGGGAAGCTGGAATCCATACCGGCGAGGGAGCTCGTACCGGGCGATCTGATCGTGCTGGAGAGCGGAGACCGTGTGCCGGCAGATGTCCGTTTTATTGAAACGACGGGCATGTATGTGGAGGAGTCCGCCCTGACCGGGGAGTCCGTTCCGGTATCGAAGCATACGGCTGCCCTGGAGCAGGACGAGATCCCGCTTGGAGATCAGCGCAACCTGGGCTTTATGGGAACGATGATTACACGCGGCTCGGGCAAAGCTGTGGTCGTACGCACGGGTATGCAGACCGAGATGGGCAAAATTGCCGACATGATTCAGAATACGGATGCGATCGATACTCCGCTGCAGCGCCGGCTCGAGCAGCTTGGTAAAATACTGATCATCGTCGCCTTGGCGCTTACGGTTCTTGTCGTCGTAGCGGGTATTCTTCATGGGCAAGAGCCTTATGGCATGTTCCTAGCGGGCGTCAGCCTGGCGGTAGCGGCAATTCCAGAAGGGCTCCCGGCTATCGTTACCATTGCTCTGGCGCTTGGAGTCCAGCGGATGATTCAGCGCAAGGCCATCGTGCGTAAGCTGCCCTCGGTGGAGACGCTCGGCTGCGCCTCGGTCATCTGCTCGGACAAGACGGGCACGCTGACGCAAAATAAGATGACGGTGACTCATCTGTGGCTTGGAGGCGATGTGATGGAAGTGACCGGAGACGGCTACGAGCCTCAAGGCGCGATTGTCAAGGAGGGCAAGCCGGTTGATCTGCATAACAACCAGATGCTGAGGCGCCTCCTGCAGGTATCGGTACTTTGCAATAATGCGTCACTGCATGAAGAGAAGCAGGAGGGGAAGCGGAAGGAAGCGGCGGCTGCCGGCGTGTGGACGATCAAGGGCGACCCGACAGAGGGCGCGCTTGTCGTATTGGGGGCCAAGGCGGGACTGACGCAGAGCTCATTGGAAGGGCTGTACCGCCGCACGCTGGAGCTGCCCTTCGATTCAGATCGCAAGCGGATGTCGGTTGTCGTGGAGCATCAGGGCGGCCGGATGGCATGCACGAAGGGAGCCCCAGACCTGCTGATCCAGCAATGTGCCTATGTGCTCTGGGATAACCGGGTTATCCCGTTTACGCCGACCCTGAAGCAGAAGGTGGCCGCGGCTGCTGAGGGCATGGCCAAAAATGCGCTGCGAGTGCTCGGACTTGCGTACCGCGAGCTCAAGGAGTCCGACCAGCAGCTAGACGAACCCGGCGTGGAATGTCAGCTCGTATTCATCGGACTGACCGGGATGATCGATCCGCCCCGCCGCGAAGTGCGCGAAGCGATCACGAAATGCCGCCGTGCAGGGATCAAGACGGTGATGATCACCGGAGATCATCAGACGACGGCGGAGGCCATCGCACGTCAGCTTGGGATTTTGCCGCAGGATGGGCAGGCGATGAGCGGTCACCAATTGGCGGCGATGAGCGACGACGAGCTGGATAAGCGGGTCAACGAAGTCTATGTATACGCTCGCGTCTCTCCGGAGCACAAGCTGCGGATCGTCAAATCGCTGCAGCGCATGGGGCATACGGTGGCGATGACGGGAGACGGTGTCAACGACGCCCCGGCCATCAAGGCGGCGGACATCGGGATTGCGATGGGAATCAGCGGTACGGATGTGTCCAAGGAGGCGTCTTCGCTCATTTTGTCCGACGACAACTTCGCGACCATCGTGTCGGCCATCGAGGAAGGGCGGGGCATCTATGAGAACATCCGCAAGTTCATCCGATACCTGCTGGCCTCCAACGTCGGCGAGATCATGACGATGTTCCTGGCGATGATGGCGGGACTACCGCTGCCGCTCATTCCGATTCAGATTCTGTGGGTTAATCTGGTCACCGACGGACTGCCGGCTATGGC
Source organism: Paenibacillus filicis (assembly GCF_038070315.1). Classification (NCBI taxonomy): domain Bacteria; kingdom Bacillati; phylum Bacillota; class Bacilli; order Caryophanales; family Paenibacillaceae; genus Paenibacillus; species Paenibacillus filicis. The sequence continues at coordinate 34,957 of NZ_JBBPCC010000025.1, forward strand.
GCTAGGCGTGGATCAGGCAGAGAAGGATCTGATGCTTCAGAAGCCGCGTTCCGCCAAGGAGAACATCTTTGCCCGAAGGCTCGGCTGGAAAATCATCAGCCGGGGCATTCTGATCGGCGTCTGCACGCTGGCTGCCTTCTACATTGCCCTGACGACGGCTTCGGACGACGCCAATACCTTGATCAAAGCCCAGACCATCGCCTTCGTTACGCTGGTGATGGCCCAACTGATTCATGTGTTTGACTGCCGCAGTTCCCGCTCGATCTTCCATCGCAACCCGCTGCAAAATGTGTGGCTGGTGCTCGCCGTCGGCTCGTCACTGCTGCTGGTGCTGCCTGTGCTGTACGTGGATGCGCTGCGGACGATTTTCAAGACGGTTCCGCTCGGGGTGACTGATTGGGCGCTGGTACTGGTTTTCGCCGGGATTCCGACCTTCCTGATGGGCATCGGCAGCGTGCTGTCGACATCGGGACGCAAAACGGCGCCGCCGCGTAAAAACGGACCAAAGCGAGTCAAACCGATGAAGCCCGTGGTGCGGTAGATTCAGGATTCATAAAGCCGCAAGCTTGGCCGAAGTCTTTGCCCGCGGGCAGGGATTTCGGCCGTTTGCATTTTACCGGGCGATGAGGTAAAATTTTGCGGAATCGCTATGCATCGCGGGGGTTTTGCGCTATAGTAGGGGGTAAACCTCTAAAAATGGGAGTTTTCATTATGAATTTCACGAAAATGCAAGGTTTGGGCAATGATTTCATCGTGCTTGCAGACTTCGACGCTTTGCCGGCCGATGTGTCGGAGCAGGCTGTTCGCCTGTGCGACCGTCACTTCGGTATCGGTGCAGACGGACTGGTCTTCCTGCTGCCCTCGAGCCAAGCTGACTATATGATGCGAATTATCAATTCGGATGGCACGGAGCCCGAGCAATGCGGCAATGCGATCCGCTGCGCCGCTACTTATTTGTATGAGAGCGGCTTGGTCGATGCCTCGGTTCGCGAGATCACGATCGAGACGATCGGGGCCGGCGTTCAGTCGGTCCAGCTTGAACTGGACAACGGCCGGGTGGACCGGGTCCGTGTTGATATGGGCGAGCCGGTTCTCCAAGGCCTGTCCATACCTACGACACTTGATGCGGACTCGGTTGTGGATCAGCCGATCTCAACCGGGGGGCAGGAGTTCCTCTTCACCGCCGTGTCGATGGGCAATCCGCACTGTGTGATCTTCGTAGACGATGCCGTTTCCTTAGATGTGGGGGTCTTGGGACCGCCGCTAGAGAAGCATCCGTTTTTTCCGAACAAGATCAATGTGGAGTTTGCTACGGCCCACCGCCGGGATTTTGCGGATATGCGCGTGTGGGAGCGGGGAGCGGGTCCTACGCTGGCCTGCGGAACCGGAGCTTGTGCGACCCTGGTAGCCGGAGTGCTGACAGGGCGGATGGACCGTCGGGCCATCGTCGCGCTGGCCGGGGGAGAATTGATGATTGAGTGGAGCGAAGCGGACAACCGCGTGTACATGACGGGGCCTGCCCGGCAGGTATTCACGGGGACGCTGCCGCAGACGAATTTCATTTTAAAATGAAGATAGCATGGGAAGGGGAGCCTCTTGTGAAACCGGACTTGAGGGAAGCGCTGCGCCGCGGGGTGCTGGTCGGGGACGGCGCGATGGGCACTTATTTATACCAGATGGGATTTCCTGTAGGAATCTCATATGAGGAACTGAATCTGCTGAAGCCGGATGTGATCCGGGAAATTCACCGCCGGTACTACGAGGCCGGAGCCCGCTTGATCGAAACGAATACGTTCTCGGCGAACCGGGAGCGGCTCTCGAAGTTTGGCCTGGAAGGCGAAGTGGAAGCGATCAACCGGGCCGGCGTTGAGCTGGCGCGTCAGGCAGTCGGCGAGGATGCCTATGTCGTCGGAGCTGTCGGTTCGATCCGTGCCGGAAAGCGGAAAAGCGTACGGACGGCTAAAATCAAAGAAGATTTGGGTCAGCAGATCGCTGTGCTGATTGATGCGAAGGTTGACGGCCTGCTGCTGGAGACATTCTATGATCTGGAGGAAATGCTGCTTGTGCTGAAGCTGATTCGCAAGCAGTCGGATGTTCCGGTCATCTGCCAGTTTGCGACGGAAGGAGCAGGGGCGACGATGGACGGCTTCCCGCTGAAGGAAGCATTCGAGAAGCTGCTGGCTGCCGGAGCGGATGTTGTCGGCTTCAATTGCCGCAGTGGCCCGAATGGCCTGCTACGCTCGCTGGAGCATGTGGCTGGCTTACCGGATGCGCCGCCGTTGTCCGTGTTTCCTAACGCCGGTCTCGCCGACTACGTGGATGGGCGTTATACGTTTGCGGCTACGCCGCAATATTTCGGCGAAACCGCCCGCCGCTTCGTCGATCAGGGCGCCCGGATCGTGGGCGGCTGCTGCGGAACGACGCCAGAGCATGTTGCCGCAATCGCAGCCTCGCTAAACGGTTATGCGCCACAGCCGAATGCGGCCTCCTTGACGGCTCAAGCCTCTGCACCGGTGGCTGTGGCTGAACCGCAGCCGCTGACCTCGATTGCAGGGTCTGTCTCGGGCACCGTTCAGACCGTACCGAATATCGTCGATCTGGTGAAGGAGCGGGTGACGGTGATCGTCGAGCTGGACCCGCCAAGGGATCTCGATATCGCCAAGTTCATGGCCGGAGCAGAAGCACTGAAGGCGGTCGGCGCGGATGCGCTGACGATGGCGGACAATTCGCTGGCTGTCACCCGGATGAGCAATATGGCGCTCGGCTCGCTGGTACAGGAGCAGGTGGGCATCCGTCCGCTGATCCACATCGCTTGCCGCGACCGTAATATGATCGGCACCCAGTCCCATATGATGGGGCTCCATGCGCTGGATATCGATCATGTCCTTGCGGTAACCGGAGATCCGGCCAAGTTCGGCGATCTGCCGGGGTCGAGCTCGGTTTACGACCTGACATCCTTCGAGATTATCCGGATGATCAAGCAGCTCAACGAAGGGGTGGCCTTCTCGGGCAAGCCGCTCAAGAAACGGGCGAATTTCGTCGTTGGCGCTGCCTTTAATCCGAATGTCAAGCATCTGGATAAAGCTGTGCAGCGACTGGAGCGCAAGATCGAAGCGGGAGCCGATTACATCATGACGCAGCCTGTGTACGACGCGAAGCTGATCGAGAATATCCGGCAATCGACGAAGCATCTGGATGTTCCAATTTTCATCGGCATCGCGCCGCTGGCCAGTGGCGGCAACGCCGAGTTTCTGCATAATGAGGTTCCTGGCGTGCTGCTGTCCGACGAGGTGCGCTCTCGCATGAGCGGACTGAAAGGCGAGGAAGGGCGCGCGATGGGGGTCCAGATTGCCAAGGAACTGCTGGATGTAGCGCTTGAGCATTTTAACGGCATCTACCTGATGACGCCGTTTATGGCTTACGAGATGACCGTCGACCTCACCCGCTATGTATGGGAGAAGTCGGGGCGCGGTGATTACCACTTGTCCCCTCTTGCAAAATGAATTAGAATAGGATAACGGATGTGAGAGTCATGGTAACGAGTATGACCGGTTTCGGGCAAGCGGAGCGTGCTTTGGCCGGATTTCGGCTGCAGATCGATCTGAAATCCGTCAATCACCGCTACTGTGAGGTAGCGGTCCGGCTTCCGCGCGAATTTGCCCGTTATGAGAGCTCCGTGAAGCAGGCGGTGCAGCAGCGGGTGAAGCGGGGCCGGGTCGATGTGTTCGTTACCGTGGAACGGGACCCTGGCGAAGCGCCTGTACCGGAGATCGATTGGGCGCTCGCCGGAAGCTACCGCGAGGCTGCAGATTCGCTTCGCACGCAGTTGTCCCTACCGGGCGAGCTGACGCTTCGCGACCTGCTTTCGCTGCCCGGCATTGTGACGTTCCGGGACAAGCTGGATGCTGCCAATGAGTCATTGGAGGCGGAGCTGGTTGCCTGTGCGTCGGAAGCTGCGGCTGGACTAGCTGCCATGCGCGAGCGCGAGGGCGAGTTTCTGCGTGAAGACCTCTCCGGCCGGCTGCAGCTGCTGGAGCAATTCCGGGAGCAGGCGCATAGTCTGGCTCCGCAGATCGTACAGGATTATGCGGTTAGGCTGAGAAGCCGTATCCAGGAGATGCTGGATCAGCCTGAGCCGGACGAGCTTCGCCTGGCTATGGAAGTGGCCTTGATGGCGGACCGGGCCAGCATCGATGAGGAGCTGACCCGATTGAAGAGCCACTTCGGACAGTTCGAGCGGCTGCTTGATGAAGATGAGCCCGTCGGGCGCAAGCTTGATTTTCTCGTGCAGGAGATAAACCGCGAGGTCAATACGATCGGCTCCAAGGCCGGCCATGCCGGATTGGCAGGTATCGTCGTGGAGATGAAGGCGGAGCTCGAGAAGATGCGGGAGCAAATTCAAAATATCGAATAAAAGTGGATGACTTTCTCTTCGCGCCTTCCACTAGGCCGTACGAGGATGCGAAGAACCAGGGGGAACCGTATACTATGGCGATCAAATTAATCAATATCGGATTCGGGAATATCGTCTCTGCGAACCGAATCATTTCCATTGTCAGCCCGGAATCGGCGCCGATCAAGCGGATTATCCAAGAAGCGCGCGACCGCCATATGCTGATTGATGCAACTTATGGTCGCCGTACCCGTGCTGTGATTATTACCGATAGCGACCATGTGATCCTGTCTGCAGTCCAGCCGGAAACGGTCGCTCACCGACTTTCCAATAAGGACGATGATCATGACGAGTAAAGTAGGGGTTTCCCCTTCGGAAAAAGGCATACTGATCGTCTTGTCCGGACCTTCCGGCGTAGGCAAGGGCACCGTTTGTAAAGCGCTGCGCTCCTGCACGCCAGATATCGTGTATTCCGTGTCGGCTACGACGCGGGCACCGAGAGAAGGCGAGATCGATGGTGTGAATTATTTTTTCAAGAGCAGGGAACAATTTCAGCAGTTGATTGAGCAGGACCAGATGTTGGAATGGGCGGAGTATGTAGGAAACTACTACGGAACGCCTAGCAAATTCGTGGAAGATACCTTGAACAGCGGAAAAGATATTATTCTGGAGATCGAAGTCCAGGGCGCCCTCAAGGTGAAACAGAAATTCCCAAGCGGTGTATTTATATTCCTGCTGCCTCCGTCGCTTCCAGAGCTGGAAAGCCGGATTGTCGGGCGCGGTACCGAATCCGAGGAATCGATCCGCAGCCGGATGTCCGTGGCCGTTGAGGAAATCGCGATGATGGAGCAGTACGACTACGCCATTGTGAACGATCAGGTTGATCTGGCCTGCTCGCGGATTCGCAGCATTCTGACCGCAGAGCACTGCCGCAAGGACCGTATGGTGAATAAAATCCAACATTGGATGGCTGAGGTGAAAAAATAATGCTGTATCCTTCAATCGACCGTCTGCTGGACAAAGTAGACAGTAAATACTCTCTGGTTGTCGCAGCCTCCAAGCGCGCGCGCATGCTGCGTGACGGAGCCAAGAGCGAGCTTCGCCAGAAGCGTTCCCACAAGCAGGTAGGTCACGCGCTGGAAGAGATTTATGAAGATTATATCTCGTACGAGAAGCTTCCTAGCAAAGAAAAAGAAACAGAAAAAGACGCCTTCAAGTAAAAAAACAACCTTCGGGTTGTTATTTTTTTACCATCGCCGAATTTGAAGGGGGAAGCATTCATGAAAGCATTGCACGGAAAAACGATTGTGCTGGGCGTATGTGGAGGCATTGCCGCCTACAAGGCAGCTGCACTGTGCAGCAAGCTAACCCAGGCCGGAGCCGAGGTCAGGGTTATTATGACCGAATCCGCGACCAAGTTCATCGCGCCGCTTACCTTTCAGACCTTGTCCCGGCATGAAGTAGCGGTTGATACGTTCGACGAGAAGGATGCGTCGGTTGTTCAGCATATTGATCTAGCTGACAGGGCGGATCTGGTGGTAGTAGCTCCCGCCTCCGCCAATACGATCGCGAAGATCGCGCTCGGTATCGGCGACGATATGCTAAGCACAACCTTGCTGGCTGTTACGGCTCCGATTTTGATCGCCCCGGCGATGAATGTTCATATGTATGAGAATCCTGCTGTCGAACGCAATATGCAGACGCTGGCTGACCGCGGCATTCGCTTTATTGAGCCTGGGACCGGCCAGCTCGCCTGTGGCTACGTCGGCAAGGGGCGGCTGGCAGAGCCGGAGGAGATTGTGCAAGCCGTGGAGCGGCACTTTGCGGAGCAAGGACGGCTCAAGGGGAAGCGGCTGCTCGTCACGGCTGGAGGAACGGTGGAGCGCATCGATCCGGTCCGTTATCTGACCAATGATTCCTCCGGCAAGATGGGCTACGCGATCGCGGAGGCGGCAGTTCGGATGGGGGCAGAAGTGACCTTGGTCAGCGGCAAGGCGTCGGTGCCGGTTCCGTCCGGCGTGAAGCTCGTTCGTGTGGAGTCGGCGGCAGATATGCTGGAAGCCGTCTTATCCAGACTGGATGAACAGGACATCGTCATTAAGGCTGCGGCTGTAGCAGATTACCGGCCAGCTGAGCAGCATGAGCATAAAATCAAGAAGTCAGAGGAAGCGTTGACGCTGACACTGGTGAAAAATCCGGATATTTTGCAGCAAATCGGGGAGCGGAAGACCCATCAATTCGTTGTTGGATTTGCTGCCGAAACTCGGAATATCGAGGAATTTGCCATGGATAAGCTGCGCCGCAAGCGGTGTGATTTGCTTGTAGCCAATAACGTTGCCGAAGAGGGAGCTGGCTTCGGAACAGATACGAACGTGGTCAGTGTCTATGACGCGAAGGGTCTGGTCAAGGCGTTGCCGATCCTGGACAAGCGTGAGGTGGCCTCCCGTCTGCTCGGCCTGGTTGCCGATAGGCTCAAGAAGGGGGAAGCTGCGCGAGCATGATCGCCAAAGTGATCGTAGATGTTCCTGCAAGGCCGACGAACCGGGCGTTCGACTACGAAGTCCCCGTGTCGTTACGAGGGTTAGTCGCTGTGGGAAGCCGGGTCGGCGTACCGTTCGGCCCGCGGACGGTACAAGGCTTCGTGATCGAGCTGCTGCAGGATTCGGACCTGGCACCCGGCCGATTGAAGGCCGTCAAGCAGGTGCTGGATCTGTCGCCTCCGCTCACGCCGGAGCTCGTCAGACTGGCACAGTGGATCGGGCGTACCTATGCGTGCCATGATGTCACCGCGCTGCAGGCGATGATTCCAGGAGCGCTCAAAGCGAAATACGAGCGTCAGGTGACACTGGCTCCCGGCTGGACTCCGCAGGATTCAACGGCGGGGTTTTCTTCTGCCGGAGGGCGTGCCGATAGTGGCGCAGCAGCGGCTGCTCCGGTGGCACTGCCGCTGCTGCTTCCGCAAGACGAGACAATCCTGGACTATGTGCGGAAGCAGGGGGCGGTGGAGCTGGAAGCGCTGCAGACCCGGTTTCCCGAGGATGGCGTTCGGATCAAGCAGCTGCTAGAGGAAGGCATACTGCTGGAACAGCAATTGGTGAAGGATCGGATGGCGGTCAAAAAAGCGTTGACCGTCTTTCCTCCGGATGATCTTTCCCTGCTGGATGCATGGATCGCGGAATTGCCTGCCCGTGCAACGAAGCAGCAGGAGGTGCTGCGCTATCTCCAGGAGCATCCCGAGCCCGTCAAGCTAACCGAGCTGCTGACTGCGCTTCACATGACGGCTTCGGCTGTGAAGGGACTCGCTGACCGGGGCTGGATTCGTCTGGAGGAGGTGGAGGTGCTGCGCGACCCGTATGCGTCGCGTACCTTTCGGCCAACTTCTCCGCTTGCACTCACCGAGGAGCAGCAAGGGGTTTATGACCGTATTCGCGCTGCCGTGCTGTCCCGGGAGCAGCGGGTTTTCCTGCTGCACGGGGTAACGGGGAGCGGCAAGACCGAAGTCTACCTTCAGTCTATCCAGACTTGTCTGGAGGAAGGGCGGGAGGCGATCGTGCTGGTGCCGGAGATTTCACTGACCCCCCAGATGGTGGAGCGCTTCAAGGGGCGCTTCGGCAATCTGGTCGCGGTGCTGCACAGTCGGCTGTCCCATGGGGAGCGCTATGACGAGTGGCGCAAAATCAGCCGCCGCGAAGTGAGCGTCGTCATCGGTGCGCGCTCCGCAATCTTCGCACCCTTCGCCAATCTGGGGCTCATCATGATCGATGAGGAGCATGAATCGACCTATAAGCAGGAGGAGAGTCCCAAGTATCATGCCCGGGATGTAGCGATTGCCCGCGCTCGTGAGCATGGTGCTACAGTGGTGCTAGGTTCGGCAACCCCATCTCTGGAAAGCATGTACCGGACGAGTGTGGAAGCGGCACGTCTGGCTACGGAGGAAAGACCGCGTTTCGAGCTGCTCTCGATGCCGAGCCGGGTGGAGGGCAGGCCGCTGCCTCCTGTACGAATCGTCGACATGCGGGAAGAGTTAAAGAACGGCAACCGTTCGATGTTCAGCCGGGACCTGTATAAAGCCATTGAAGAACGGTTACACAAGAAGGAACAGATTGTATTGCTGCTGAACCGCCGGGGCTATGCGACCTTCGTCATGTGCCGTACTTGCGGCTATGTGGCTCAATGTCCACACTGCGACATCTCGCTGACCTATCATCAGAGCTCGCGGGCAATGCGCTGCCATTATTGCGGCTATGCCGAGCGTGAGCTGTCCCTGTGCCCGGAATGCAACAGCGAGCATATCCGGCACTTCGGTACAGGCACGCAGCGGGTGGAGGAGGAGCTGGGCAAGCTGTTCCCCGGCATCCGGGTGATTCGGATGGACGTAGACACGACCTCGGAGAAGGGTTCGCATGAGAAATGGCTGACGATGTTCCGCAACCGTCAGGCCGATGTGCTGCTGGGCACCCAGATGGTCGCCAAGGGACTGGACTTTCCCTACGTCACACTGGTCGGGGCGCTGGCTGCCGACTCGGTGCTGAATCTGCCCGATTTCCGCGCAGCGGAGCGGTCGTTCCAGCTGCTGACCCAAGTGGCCGGACGGGCGGGACGCCATCATCTTCCGGGCGAGGTGTTCGTGCAGACCTACACGCCTGAGCATTATAGTATCATTCATGCCAGCCGCCACGATTATATGAGCTTCATGCGCAAGGAAATGCTGATGCGCAAGCTGCATAATTACCCGCCGTTTCATCAGCTGGTGCTGGTCACCCTGTCGCATGAACAGGTACAGCTGCTGATCCGTTCCGGAGAAGCGCTGGCTTCCAGATTGAAAGCCCTGGCCGAGGATTTGCCTCGGGATACGGAGGAACTGGAGGTGCTGGGGCCCGTCGCGTCGCCCATCTCCCGGATCAAGGATAGATATCGCTTCCAATGCATGATAAAATATCGGGGGGAAAACCGGATTGCCGAGCTGGTCAAACAAGCGGCTTCGGTGCTGGACGAGACGGTAAAGCAGCACAAGCTGATTGTGTCGATCGATGTGGACCCGCAAATTTTGATGTAAGAAATCCTCGATGTACTTATACGTAATATTCGTAATATTCTATGAAAAGTGCGGTGGATCCGATGCGTAGATGCGTGGAGGAACCCACAGCGCCTGGATGACAGTACTTTGAAGCAGAATCATAGAAGACAGGAAGGTGTGGAAGGTATGGCTATTAAAATGATTGTGATGGATCCGGATCCGGTATTGCGCGAGAAGAGCAAGCCGGTACCGAAAATCACCCCTAATATCTTGAAGCTGCTCGATAATATGGTCGATACGATGTACGACGCCGAGGGCGTAGGGCTGGCTGCTCCGCAGATCGGGATTCTCAAGCGCGTGATCGTGATGGATTGCGGTGAGGAGCATGGCGGTCTGATTGAGCTGATCAACCCTGAAATTATCGAGCTTGAAGGCGAGCAGTTGGGCGCCGAAGGCTGCCTGAGCATTCCTGGGCTCCGCGGAGATGTCAAGCGTGCGGCTCGTGCCAAGGTGAAGGGGCTAAACCGCGACGGCGTGGAGGTTGTGATCGAAGGAACCGAACTTCTTGCCCGTTGCATTCAGCATGAGGTGGATCATCTGGACGGCATTCTGTATACCGATCTGGCCGAAACGATGTACCGTTCGACCGAAGAGCCTGAAGAGGGTGAAGCATGAGTCATAAGCCTAGAGTCGTTTTTATGGGAACTCCCGATTTTGCGGTACCGTCGCTGCGGTCGCTGCTGGAGGACGAGATCGTCGAGGTTGTCGGCGTTGTGACCCAGCCGGACCGTCCGGTGGGCCGCAAGCGCGTACTGACGCCGACGCCGGTCAAGGTGGAGGCGTTATCGCATGGACTGCCCGTGCTGCAGCCCGAGCGGCTGCGCCGGGGTGAATCCGTGGATGCACTGCGCGAGCTGCAGCCGGATCTGATCGTTACGGCTGCCTACGGCCAAATCTTGCCGAAGTCGGTGCTGGACTTGCCGAAGCTCGGCTGTATCAATATTCATGCGTCGCTGCTGCCCCTGTACCGGGGCGGCGCGCCGATTCACTATGCGGTCATGAACGGGGACGCCGAGACGGGCGTCACGATCATGTATATGGCGGAAGGGCTCGACACTGGCGATATGATCAGCCGGGTCGCGGTGCCGATCGGAGATGACGACACGACCGGCACGATGTTCGATAAGCTCAGCATCGCCGGAGCCGAACTGCTGCAGCGGACGCTGCCCGGGCTGCTGGCCGGGACGGTTCAGGCCGTTCCTCAGGATGACGCGGCTGCCGTATATTCGCCTAATATTACGCGCGAGCAGGAGCGGATCGACTGGAACGCGCCGGCGCTTGCCATCTGGCAGTTGGTGCGGGCTCTGCATCCGAGACCGGGCGCGTTCACGCTGTGGAACGGCGACGTGCTCAAGGTCTGGGCATGCGCCAAGCCGGACGGTGCTTCTTCGCCAACCGGCGTGCAGCCTGGAACCGTGCTCGGCGCTGGCCCTGCCGGTATTGAGGTAGCTACGGGCAGCGGCGTGCTGCGGATTATTGAGCTGCAGCCATCGGGCAAGAAGACGATGGACGCTGCTACGTTCGCTCGCGGCGGTCAACTGGCCGTGGGCACAGTATTGGGGCATGCGGCAGAGGACGGAGCTGATGACGAATCGTGAGCGAGCATTCATCTGACCGGAAGCCGGATCAGCCGGGGAAAACAGCGAGCCGCCGGACAGGCACTCCGGGAGCTCAGGGCAAGAACGGAACCGCCCATCGGCCGGGAGCCACTGGCGGAAAGTCTTCTTCGGGAGGCGCCAAGCCTGCCGGCAGGCTTGCTTCCGGGCACAAGCCAGTACGCGGTACCGCCCGGGAGGCGGCACTGGATGTGCTCACCCGCGTGGAAGTGGATAGGGCCTACAGCAATCTGCTGCTGAACCAGACGCTGCAGGCGTATAAGCTGGACAAGCCGGATGCCGGACTGGCTACGGAGATTGTATACGGCACCGTGCAGCGTCTGAATACGATCGACTACTACTTGGGTCGCTTCGTCGCCAAGGGTCTGGCGAAGCTGGAGCCCTGGGTACGCAGCCTGCTCAGGCTGAGCCTGTACCAGATGCTATACCTAGACAGGGTGCCGGATCATGCCGTTGTGAATGAAGCGGTCAACCTGGCGAAGCGCCGGGGGCATACGGGGATTTCCGGTATGGTCAACGGCGTGCTGCGAAATGTGATCCGCAGTAAGGCGGAGCTGGTTCTGCCGGATGGACTTGCACCGGCCGCTAAGATCGCACTGGAGGAGTCTCATCCCGAATGGCTCGTGCGTCGCTGGATTGCGCAGTACGGCGAGGAGACGGCCCGGAATATTTGCCGTGCCAACAATGAAGCCCCGCGGGTCAGCCTGCGCGTCAACCGGATGCGTACCGAGCCGTCGCAGCTGCTGGAGCGGTTGCGCGGGCAAGGTCTGGAAGCGGAAGCCTCTGCCCTGGCACCGGCCGGAGTCGTCGTTCGCGGAGGCGGCAATATGGCGTTGACACCGGAATTTGAGCGTGGCTTGTATTCCGTCCAGGACGAAAGCTCCATGCTGGTGGCCGAATGGGTAGATCCGCAGCCGGGCGAGCGTGTACTGGATTGCTGTGCCGCTCCTGGAGGCAAGTCGATGCATCTGGCGGAGAAGATGGGCGACCGTGGCGAGGTCGTCGCCTGCGATGTACACGAGCATAAGCGCCAGCTGATCGACGATCAGGCGCAGCGGCTCGGCCTCAAGTCGATCCGCACGCTGACGGCAGATGCCCGGCAGCTTGCCGACCATTATCCACCGGGCAGCTTCGACCGGATTCTGCTGGATGCTCCTTGCTCGGGGCTCGGGGTAATCCGCCGTAAGCCAGATCTGAAGTGGAGCAAGTCGGAGGCGGAGATTGCCGCTATTAGCCAGATCCAGCAGGAGCTGCTGGATGCGGTAGCGCCGCTGCTGAAGCCCGGAGGCGTGCTGGTCTATAGCACCTGTACGGTGGAGCGCAGTGAGAATGAAGAGGCAGTGAACCGGTTTCTGGCCGGGCATCCGGAGTTCCATCCGGATCCGTCGCCGCCATGGGTTGGGAGTCCTGGACACGGCGGTGCAGTCGCCGCGGGAAGCCCCGATGCCGGCGTTGCGGATGCGAAGGAGGTTTCATCCGTTTCCACCGGAAGCGCGTCGTCCATGATCCAGATCATGCCTTATGATTACGGCTCAGACGGCTTTTTCATCGCGCGTCTGCGCAGACGAGCATAATCCCGTAAATTGTGGTAAAATAAAACGTGGCCTTCTCGGAAGCTAAGTCCGAAAGGCCTTCACTTTAGATAAAACAGGTTGTGATAAATGATGGACATGCCAGCAAGCAAGATGCCCAAGAACCTCAAACCCTACGTTTACGATTTTACGCTGGAGGATTGGCAGGTCTGGGCCAAGGAACATGGAGAGTCTGGCTTTCGGGCCGGACAGGTTTTCGATTGGTTGTATGTGAAAAGAGTTTCAAGCTTCGACGAAATGACGAATCTGCCCAAATCGCTGCGGGACAAGCTGCGTGAGCAGTTCGATTTCGTCACGCTCAATGAGGTTGCCCACTATCGGTCCAAGGACGGTACGGTCAAGTTTCTATTCGAGCTGACGGATAAGAACGCGATCGAGACCGTCATAATGAAGCACAGCTACGGCAACAGCATCTGTGTTACCACGCAGGTCGGGTGCCGGGTCGGCTGTACGTTCTGTGCGTCCACGCTCGGCGGTCTGAAGCGCAATCTGACTTCCGGCGAGATCATCGCTCAGGTGGTCAAGGCTCAGCAGCTCCTGGATGCGACAGAGGAACGAGTGAGCAGCATCGTCATCATGGGGATCGGTGAGCCGTTCGAGAATTACGATGCCATGATGAAGTTTCTGAACGTCATGATTCATCCGAAGGGGCTGAACATTGGCCAGCGGCATATTACGGTATCGACGAGCGGTATCGTGCCGAATATTTACCGGTTCGCGGATGAGGATACCCAGATCAATCTGGCGATCTCAATCCATGCGCCTAACGACGAGCTGCGCTCCAAGCTGATGCCGGTCAACCGCAGGTTCCCGTTCCAGGATCTGCTGGAAGCCTGCCGGTATTATGTGGCCAAGACAGGGCGCCGCATTACCTTTGAATATGCCTTGATGGGTCAGGTTAACGACCGTCCGGAGCATGCCGAGGAGCTGGCGCAGGTGCTGAAGACCTTCCCGATGGCGCATGTGAACCTCATACCGGTGAACTATGTCTCGGAACGCGATTACGTGCGTACGCCGCGTAACGATATATTTACCTTCCAGCGCATACTCGAAAAAAATAAAGTCAATGCCACGATCCGCCGCGAGCAGGGCAGCGATATCGCCGCTGCATGCGGTCAGCTTCGGGCGAAACATATGGAGTCGGGTGCGAGGTGACCAGAGCGATGCTGAATGTGGCCTATTTATCCGATGTGGGACTGGTTCGAGCCGTTAATGAAGATAGCGCCTTCGTCCAAGAGCAGGGAGACGGGTGGTCGCTGGCAATCGTAGCGGATGGAATGGGCGGTCATCAGGCGGGAGATGTGGCCAGCCGGATGGCGATCGAGTGGATTCCCCAGGGACTCCTCTCGATGTCGCCTGATTTGTCGGGAGAGCAGCGCGGAGAGCGGCTGCGGACTGCCATCGAAGCAGCCAATGGGAAAATATTCGAGTTCGCTTCCGAACGGGAGCATTATCATGGCATGGGCACGACGGTAGTGGCCGTGCTGGCCAGCCGGGATCGTGCGGTTATCGGTCATATCGGCGACAGCCGGGCTTATCGTGTCCGTGGGGACCAGCTGGAGCTATTGACCGAGGATCATTCCCTGGTCAACGAGCTGGTGAAGAACGGACAGATTACGCGCGAGGAGGCCGAGCATCACCCTCGGCGCAATGTGCTGACCCGGGCGCTCGGTACCGAATCGTCCATTGAGGTTGACGTGCAGGAGATCTCTTGGCAGCCTGGAGATATTCTGCTGTTATGCAGTGACGGGCTGAGCGGTCTGGTTGAGCGCCAGCTGATCCTGCAGGCAGTCCTGACGGAGGGCGGACTGGAGGACAAGGTTCGCTTGCTCGTTCAGGAAGCGCTCTCGGCAGGCGGGGATGATAACGTAACGGTGATTTTGATTGAAAATGCGGCCGGACCGGATTGCGAACAAACTGACGGGGAAGCGGGGTGAGGAATGGAATGATCGGCAGACAGCTAGGAGGGAGATATGAAATTCTCGAGCGCGTCGGCGGCGGCGGTATGGCTATTGTATATAAGGGACTGGACATGCTGCTTCACCGCCATGTTGCCGTTAAGGTACTGCGCCAGCAGTATGTGCATGACGAGGAGTTCATCCAGCGCTTCCGCCGGGAAGCTCAAGCAGCCGCTTCCTTATCCCACCCGAATGTAGTCAGCATCTATGATGTCGGTCAGGAAGATGATATTCATTATATTGTTATGGAATATGTCGAAGGCACGACGCTCAATGATTTGATCAAGGCCAGAGCGCCGCTGCAGGTGGAGGAAGCCGTCCATATCGCGAGCCAGATCTGCGACGCTCTCGACCATGCCCATCATAATCAGATCATACATCGTGATATCAAGCCGCACAATATTCTAATCGGCAAGAATGGCCGCGTCAAGGTGACCGACTTCGGCATCGCCCGCGCAGTCACTTCCTCGACGATTACACAGACGGGCTCCGTAGTCGGCTCTGTTCATTATTTTTCGCCGGAGCATGCTAAGGGAACGCCGACGGGCGAGCAGTCCGATCTATATTCGCTGGGGATTGTGATGTACCAGATGCTGACGGGCCGCCTGCCCTTTCTCGGCGAAAGCCCGATCAGTGTAGCGCTCAAGCATCTGCAGGAGGATGTAGAGGAGCCGCGTAAGGTCAATCCGCTAATTCCCCAGAGTGTGGAAAATGTCATTCTGCGTGCGATGCGGAAGAGCACGTCGGAGCGTTACCGTTCGGCGGTCGATATGCTGGCTGATCTGGATACGTGCCTGCTCCCGCAGCGGCGTAATGAAGCGAAGGTCAGCTTCGTTGATGATGACGAGCTCGACGAGGAGCGGACCCGGGTCATGCCTGCGCTGCGGCCGGGACAGTACGAGCTGGAGCGGTCTGCAGGAGCCGACGAGCCGGAGGATGATGATGAGGAAGAAGCTACCCCCAGGAAGAACAGATGGGTGAAGCCTCTTGTGCTGATCATTGTGATGATCGGCCTCCTGGGCGGCATGTGGTACGCTGTCGGCGAGGTAAAGAAGCGGGTCGCGATTGAAACCGTGGATGTTCCTAACGTCGTCAACAAAACGCTCGCGCAGGCGCATCAGGAGCTGGTGAATGCCAAGCTAGAACCGGTCCCTGAGTATGTGAAGGATGAGAAAAACTCGCCCAAAGACACGGTGATCAGGCAAAGTCCGGCGATGATAAAGGTCAATGTCGGCTCCAAGGTTATTCTATCCGTCAGCCAAGGACCGGATAAGCTCAAGCTGCCGGATTTGAACAAGTTCAAGCTGAGTGAGGCCAGGGCACAACTGAAGCAGCTTGGTATTCCCGATACAAATATCGTGGTCGATCCTAAGTTCATGGACGTCGAGCCGGATACGGTTGTCGAACAGCAGCCTGCAGCCTTGACGGAGTTTCTCGATCCTGCTGCGGTGATGGTCAAGCTGACCGTTTCCAAAGGCATAGAAACGGTCAAGATGCCTAATCTGATCGGCAAGACGGAGAAAGAAGCCAAGAACATGATTCTCGTAAGCGGTCTGAAGCTGGCCAAGGATGGCATTACACAGGAAGCCAGCTACAAGCAGTCCAAGGGCAAGGTGATGGATCAGTTCCCGTTCAAGCCTAATGATGACGTAGCTCCCGGCTCGGAAATTTCTTTGATTGTGAGCTCGGGGCTGCCGCCTGAGGCTGGGCAGATGACGGTGAACGTACCGATCAAGCCGGCCAAGGAAGGATCGCCGTCTACGGTTAAAATTTTGCTGACGGATGCCGTCTACGATACGCCATTTGAATATCAGACACTGAATGATGTCACGAAAACCGAGATGCTGCAGGTCAAGCTGACGGTATCACCGGATAAAGAGGCTGTGATTCAGATCAAGGTGGATAACAAGACGGCAGACATAACTACCGTAAATTACAAGGATTATCAGGATCAAAAAAGCGGCAAGCCCGTAACGCCGGGCACAGGAACGCCGAACATCGGCACGGGAACTCCTCCGGCAGATGGAGCCAAGCAACCCGGAGAAGGAGCTCATCCGCCTGCCAACGGTGCAGGCGGGACGCAGCCTCCAGCCGGCGGAGGAGGAGCGAATACGACAACGACAACATCTACGGGAGGGCGGAATTCATAATGCCGAGCGGATTGATCGTCAAGGCATTGAGCGGTTATTATTACGTGCTGCCTGAGCATACGACCGAGCTCGAGTCGATCCAATGCCGGGCTCGGGGAATATTTAAGAAGCGCGGCGTTTCTCCCCTTGTTGGAGACCGGGTCGCCTACGAGCTGACCGATAATGGAGAAGGAACGGTGATGGAGATTTTGCCCCGCACCTCGGAGCTTATCCGTCCGCCTATCGCCAATGTGGACCAGGTGGTGCTCGTATTCTCCGTCAATGAACCGGCCTTGAACTTGCCGCTGCTGGACAAGTTCCTGGTTCACACAGAGAGTGCGGGACTGGAGACGGTGATTTGCCTGACCAAGCGGGATCTGTGGGCTTCGCCGGAAGCAGGCGAGGAAGAAGCTTCTTCTCTGGATGCTGCCAGCGTACCGCAGAGCCTGGATGAGGTGGTCCGTCTATATGAATCCATCGGCTACACGGTCATCCTGACGAGTGCCAAGGAAGGGATTGGCGTCGAGCGGGTGCTGGAGCGGTTGTCCGGGCGGATCAGTGTGTTTGCCGGACAATCGGGGGTAGGCAAGTCGTCCTTATTGAACGCGATGATCCCCGGGCTTCGGCTGGAGACGAACGAGATCAGCATGAAGCTGGGCCGGGGCAAGCATACGACCCGTCATGTCGAGCTGCTTCGTCTGCCGGGCGGCGGTATCGTCGCTGACACGCCAGGGTTCAGCCAGCTTGACTTCCTGCAGGTCGATGCCGACGGGCTGGGAGCTTGCTTCCGCGAATTCGCTGCCTACTCGTCACGCTGTCGCTTCCGCGGCTGTCTGCATCTTCATGAGCCGGACTGTAAGGTACAGGAGGCGCACGGGCTGGGCTTGATCGCGGATTCGCGATTCTCCAGCTATACCCAATTTCTCGAAGAAATTCGGGATCAAAAGAGGAGGTATTAGTGATGCTGCGCATTGCACCATCTATTTTATCCGCAGATTTTTCAAAATTGGGCGAGGAAGTCGCCGATGTCGAGCGTAGCGGAGCCGACTGGCTGCACATCGATGTGATGGACGGTCATTTCGTACCGAATATCACCTTCGGCCCTCTGGTGGTTGAGGCACTAAGGCCTAAAACTCAGCTGTTTCTGGATGTACATCTGATGATTGAGCAGCCGGATCGATATGTCCCGGCGTTCGCTAAAGCCGGAGCGGATCTGATCTCCGTTCATGCGGAAGCGTGCCCGCATCTGGACCGTACGCTGCATGGCATTAAGGAATCCGGCGTCAAGGCCGGCGTTGTTCTGAATCCGGCTACCCCGCTAACGGCACTCGAATATGCTCCGCTGGAGCTTCTGGATCTGGTACTTATCATGACGGTTAACCCCGGATTTGGCGGGCAGAGCTTCATTCCGGCCATGCTCGGCAAAATTAGGCAGCTGCGCAGCCTGCTGGACCAGCGAGGCTTATCCCACGTCGAGATCGAGGTGGACGGGGGCGTTAACCCTGTTACGGCCCGGCAGGTGGCTGAAGCGGGAGCAACGATACTCGTGGCGGGCAACGCGGTGTTCGGGCAATCGGACCGTGCCGCGGCGATTCGCGCCATTCGCGGGGAAGGAAGCTGATCGGGCGGATGCGAGTGCTGAAAGTGATTTTATTCGGCATGCTTTGCGGCGGCCTGATCTTTATCTTCTCCGTTCTGGATGACCTGTTCAAGTTTGTGTTTTCCTTGGGAGCGCTCTACATAGGTTATCAATTCTTCATCCGCAATGATTCGCGAGGTATGCGCATCGGGTTCGTGTGCACGGCTGTTGCTTCGTATTTTGTGTATACGTTCTTCTATGCGATCTATCAGTTTATGCAGCTTCCTCCTCCTGCCTAGCGGGAAGAGGGGCTTGAGACTTTGGCGAAGTAGGACAGAAAATTGCATAAATAGCCGACTCGCGGCATAACATGGTTACAAAAGTTGAAAGGCTTTTGTAGCCTTTTTTGTGTGCAGAAAGAGTCTCCGTCTCACCGTACCGGCTTGCTGCTGCGAGCATCTGCAGGAAAGGTTGCGGATGATTCAAGTCACGTTTTGCCCAGCGGCGGAATATACTTCTGAGGAGACGATGTGCGGGCCATGCCTGCACAGGCGGCAAGGCGGCGGCGGGGAGGGTGTAAGCAAGAGGACACTCCGCCATCGGCCCTGCTAGAGACAGAGTTGGGCGGGAGAGAGATCTGTCAATCGGCTTTGCGGTGCAAAGCCCGGAATTCCTGCTCACTTACGAAAGTGGCTTTGCAAGCAAAGCTTGGGAGGAGGGTGCAAAATGAAATTCTACACAATCAAGCTTCCGAAATTTTTAGGTGGCTTCGTGAAAGCCGTGCTGAATACGTTCAGCAAGAACTAGAAGATTCGGCGATTGGCGAGCGGAGAGTCGGGAGCAACGGCGATCGCAGCCTCATTCGAATCGCAGAAGGCCTTATTCACCGAGCGTACAGCGGACCCCTCATCCTCCGGTTCGGCGATCCCTGCAGCAACGGCCTCCAGGGTTGGAGGCCAACAAAAAAAGCACCTGAGGCCAGGTGCTTTTTGTCTGCAAGCGAAAAGTTACACACGGGTAACTTTACCGGATTTCAAAGCCTTGGTGCTTACCCAAACACGCTTAGGCTTGCCGTCCACCAGAATACGAACCTTCTGGACGTTGACTCCCCATGTACGTTTTGCTTTGTTATTGGCATGGGATACATGGTTACCGGTGCTAGGGCTTTTGCCAGTGATAAAACATTTGCGGGACATCTATTACACCTCCTTACAACATACACACTCATAAACATACTTAAATATCATAGCATAGAGCGGTTGGGCCGTCAACGTAACGCTGGCGAATCTTACCGCAATTCCCGCTTGTTTGTTTATTTCTTCTTATACTTATAGTACAATGGAACAAAAGCAGTTGGTTGAAGCGCCTTCAAAGACGACTGTAGGATCTTCATATAGTCCATCGTATGATGTAAATAAAAGGAGAGTTGTGGAGATGGCTGTCGAACTGGCTTCACCTTACGGAAAAATATATGTGACGGATGATGTGGTCTCCATACTCGCAGGCTCTGCAGCACTGGATTGCTACGGCCTCGTCGGGATGGCTTCGCGCAATTCGTTCAAGGACGGAATCGCCGAGCTGCTGCGCAGGGATAACCTGAGCCGCGGGGTTGAGCTGCACCGTGACGAGAACGGGATCCTCGCGATCGACCTTTATATAGTCGTCAGCTATGGTACGAAAATCTCTGTTGTCGCACATAATGTGCAGACCAAGGTCAAATATATGCTGCGCGAGGTGGCCGGACTCCAGGTGGAAGCCGTCAATATCTTCGTTCAGGGCGTACGTATTGCGCAATAAGACTACAAGGGCAGCACGGCGACCGGTCAGGCCGGCGCGATAGGGAGCAGCAGGAAGGGGAATGGTCTTTTTGAGTAAGCGCTTCATTGAATTAAACGGAACGGATTTTATCCGCATGGTGGAGGAAGGAGCACTCCGGCTCAGGACGAATGTCGACCGGGTCAATGCGCTTAACGTTTTTCCGGTTCCGGATGGGGACACTGGTACGAATATGAATCTGACGCTAACCTCAGGCGTGGAGGAGCTGCGGCGCAAGCCTTCCGCTCATCTGGGCAAAGCCGCCGAGGTACTGGCCAAGGGTCTGCTGATGGGCGCCCGAGGCAACTCGGGCGTGATCCTGTCGCAGCTGTTCCGCGGCTTCGCCAAGGCAGTCTCGGATCTGGAATCGGCTAGCGCCCAGGCGGTGGCGGCGGCATTCCAGAACGGCGTGGATATGGCGTACAAGGCGGTCGTCAAACCGGTCGAAGGAACGATTCTGACCGTTGCCAAGGAGGCGGCAAGACATGCCGTTACTGCTGCCAAGCGCCAGCCAGACATCGCGGCGGTGCTGGCTGAGCTGGTCCGCAGCGGACAGGAGGCTCTGGACCGGACCCCTGATCTGCTGCCCGTGCTGAAGCAGGTGGGGGTTGTCGATTCTGGCGGACAAGGCCTGATGCTGATCTACGAGGGCTTCCAGGCTGTGCTGGAGCAGGAATCGGAGCACGAGATCATCGAGCCGGCCGATATGCCTTACGTCGCCTTCGGTGCCGTGCAGCCGCTGGGCGATCTGGTCGAGCAGGTGAAGCTGCTGGAAGCTCGGATAGCCCATGCGGAGCCGAGAAGCGCCCAGGCGCATATGGCTACCGAGGATATCGAGTTCGGGTATTGTACGGAGTTCATGGTGCGTTTGGATAAGGCCAAGCCGGGTTCCCAGACTTTCGATGAAGGAAGGTTCCGTAGCGACCTGTCGGCATTCGGCGATTCCTTGCTTGTCGTCGCGGACGACGACATTGTCAAGGTGCATATTCATGCCGAATATCCGGGTACGGTGATGACCCATGCCCAGCAGTACGGCGAATTGAGCCGTATCAAGATCGAGAATATGCGCGATCAGCATACTCATATTCTGGAGTCGGAGATGATGGCAGGCAGTCAGGGGGGCGCGCTGCATGGCGAAGAAACGGCTGTTACGGCTCCGGCTGTTCCGGACGGGACATCAGAGGCTGGGGAGCTTGCCGGAGCCTCGAATTCCTTGAAGCCTTACGGCTTCGTAGCTGTGTCTGCGGGCGAGGGCCTGAGCGGCATCTTCGTCAGCCTGGGCGTCGATCAAGTGCTCCATGGGGGCCAGACGATGAATCCGAGTACGGAGGATATCGTGAAGGCTGTGTCAGAGGTCGAAGCCCGTACCGTGTTCGTGCTGCCCAATAACTCCAACATCATCATGGCTGCTCAGCAGGCTGCCGGCCTGATCGAGGACAAGACGCTGATCGTGATTCCGAGCAAATCCATTCCGCAAGGCTTAGCCGCGGCGATCGCCTTCCAGGAAGGTGCGTCTGCGGAGGATAATACGGAGGCTATGAACGAGGCCGCCCGGCACGTACAGGCAGGGCAGGTCACTTATGCCGTACGTGATACGCAGATGGACGGCATCGAGATTAAGCAGGGCGATTATATCGGGATTCATAACGGTAAAATTGTGGTCTCTGATCCGGATCTGACCGTTTCCTGCAGCCGGCTGATTGACAGCCTGCTGGCTGACGGCGCGGAAATCTTGACACTGTACGCGGGAGAGGACGCGGTCAGCGACACGACTCAGCAACTGGTCGATTATGCCCAGGAAGCTTATGCAGATGTTGAGATCGAAGTGCATGACGGCGGACAACCATTGTATTATTATATTATTTCTGCGGAATAGCAGAATTCATTGAATAGGGGGAGGCCTATGAGCCAAGTACGTATCGTTACCGACAGTACCTCGGACATTCCGGCGGAGCTGCGCAGGGAACTGGGCATCGAGACGGTGCCGCTGCAGGTGTTGTTCGGCTCGGAAGCGTTTCGCGATGCGGTGGATATCAGTGCCGACGAGTTCTATGACCGTCTGGCCGGTTCCAAGGTTTCGCCGACAACGTCCCAGCCATCGCCTGTAGAGTTTCTAGAAGTGTACCAGAAGCTGGCGGATGCAGGCAGCGGACCGATTATTTCGCTGCATCTCTCCTCGGCGATGAGCGGTACCTTCCAGTCGGCGCAGCTTGCGAAATCCATGATCGAGGATAAGGCCGATGTGACGGTATACGACTCCAGGTCAGCCTCATATGGTTTCGGACTGCTCGCCGTCGCGGCGGCGAGCGCTGCCAGACAGGGCAAGAGCAAGGAAGACATTCTGGCGTTGATTGATAAGCTGCGCAGCGGCACCCGGATTTACTTCCTGGTCGACACGCTGGAATATTTGCATCGGGGCGGGAGAATTGGCAAGGCGGCGGCCCTGTTCGGCTCGCTTCTGAACATCAAGCCGATATTATCCATCCATGACGAGGGCCAGGTGTACTCGGTCGATAAGGTCCGGGGCACCAAGAAGGCGATTGCCCGGATCGGGAACATGCTGCAAACAGACTTTGGAGACCGTCCGGTCCACCTGTCTCTCGCTTATTCCAAGGGCCAGGAAAATGTGAAGGAGCTCGAATCCCAGCTGAAGCCTTTGCTTCAGATTGAAAGCATCTCTTATACCCAGATCGGCTCTGTGATCGGGACACATACTGGACCGGGGACGATTGCCGTGTTCGCTTTTCCCGCTTATTAGGGCAAGTTTCCCGAGTCAACATTCTGCATCAGAAAGCTGGCTGCAGGAATGAGGAGAACGAGCGGAACAACTTTTACCAGGAGTGATTGACCATGTCGATAGATTTGTATGGCCTTCCGGTCAGTCAAGTCGTCGGTGTGAAGGGCAAGAAGCTAGAGGAGCTGCACACACTGGGAATCTCCAGCGTGGGGCAGCTTCTTGATTATTATCCCTTTCGCTACGAAGACTACACGCTGCGTGATTTGACCGAGGTAAAGGATGGAGACAAGATTACGGTGCAAGCCAAGATTGTCGGCATCCCGCAATTGCAGATGTACGGCCGCACCAAATCCCGCATGACCTGCAAGGTGATGGTTGACACGTGGTTTGTGACAACGGTCTGGTTCAACAGGCATTTTATGAAGGACAAGCTGGCGAGCGGAGCGGAGCTGGTACTTACTGGCAAGTGGGACCAGAAGCGGTCTCAGCTGACCGTGACGGAGGCCGAAATCCCAGGGCAAGGCAATTCGCAGACCGGAACGCTGCAGCCGGTCTATTCGCTGACGGCGGCCCTGACGCAGAAGTGGTTCAGGCAGATCACCCGGCAGGCGCTGCTCCAGTTCGCTGAGCTGATCCCGGAGGTATTGCCGGCTGAGCTGCTGCGCAGGTATGACCTGCTCCCCCGCAAGACGGCGGTCAGCCTGCTGCATATGCCGGGCGATCTGGCACGCGGGCAAAGGGCGCGGAGGCGTATGGTGTACGAGGAGCTGTTCCTGTTCCAGCTCAAGATGCAGGCTTACCGGGCACTGAACCATAAGCGGGCGGATGGAGTGGCCCACCCGGTCGATCTGCCTGCCGTCCGCACCTTTGTCCGCTCGCTGCCGTTCACGCTGACGGATTCGCAGAAGAAAGTAACCGCCGAGATTCTGGATGACCTGCAGCAGCCGTACTGTATGAACCGGCTCCTCCAGGGCGATGTAGGTGCAGGGAAAACGGTAGTCGCGGCTATCTCGCTATTTGCCGTTGTCAAGGCAGGTTATCAGGGCGCGCTGATGGTCCCGACGGAGATCCTCGCGGAGCAGCACAAGCGCTCGCTGGACCGGCTATTCGAGCCATACGGCATCCAGACAGCGCTGCTGACCGGCAGTTTGACCGCCAAGCAGCGGCGGGAGGTACTTGCTTCGATGCAGATGGGGCTGGTCGATATCGTCGTTGGCACCCATGCGCTGATCCAGGAGGATGTCTTCTTCCGGGCACTGGGGCTTGTGGTCACTGATGAGCAGCATCGCTTCGGGGTCAATCAGCGCAGCGTGCTGCGGCGTAAGGGGATGAATCCCGACGTCCTGTCGATGACGGCGACGCCGATTCCGCGGACGCTGGCGATTACGGCATTCGGCGATCTGGATGTCTCAACGCTGCGCGAGCTGCCGAAGGGACGCAAGCCGATTCTGACCTACTCGGTTCCGCATTCGCTGCTGGAACGCGTGCTGGGCTTTATTAGCCGGGAGGTGGAGGCAGGGCGCCAGGCTTATGTCATTTGCCCGCTGATCGAGGAATCCGAGAAGTTGGACGTGCAGAATGCGATCGATATTCACGCGCAGCTGCAGTTCGCATTTCCTGCCTACCGCGTCGGTCTGCTGCATGGGCGGATGAATCCGTCCGAGAAGGATGAGATCATGCGCGAATTCAGCGAAGGGCGCGTGCATGTGCTGGTGTCGACGACCGTTATCGAGGTCGGTGTCGACGTGCCGAATTCGACGCTGATGATCGTCTACGACGCCGACCGGTTCGGCCTGTCGCAGCTCCATCAGCTGCGCGGACGCGTCGGACGGGGCGAGCATCAGTCCTATTGCGTATTGATCGCCGACCCGAAGAATGAGGTGGGCAAGGAACGCATGAAGGCGATGACGGATACGAACGACGGCTTCGAGATCGCCCGGCGCGATCTGGAGCTGCGCGGTCCCGGCGATTTCTTCGGCACGAAGCAGAGTGGCGTGCCGGATTTCCGTCTTGCGGATATGGTCGTCGACTTCGAGACGATGGAGCAGGCGCGCGACGATGCGGCAGAGCTGGTCCGTCTCGCCGACTTCTGGACCGGCGCTCCTTACCTTCCGCTGAGGGCTTTCCTCCAGCGCGAGCATATCTTCGACAGCGATCTGCTGGACTAGGCGGCAGGTGATCGGCTTCTCATCATAAAACGGTACACATGGTCAAGCCCTCCGTCATAGACTTACTTTGTAGGGTCGGATGACAAAGTCAGAAGGAAACGGAGGTGCGCGCCGTGAGTTATACCAAACACGGTTTTGATCCCGTACAGATCGAGCGGATTAAGCAGAAGATGAAGCATCCGGAAACGAAGGAACGGGTGAAAATGATTCTGCATGGCGTGACGAAAGCCGATCTGCAGGATCGAACGAAGGTCCGCCGGTTCGTGGGCATGCTGACCAAGGCGCTCGGGGAGCGAGTGAGCGATCAGCAGGCCGAGCATTTGGTAAGCTTCGTCATTTCGCAGAAAATCGATCCGAACAATACGTTCCATCTGATTAAATTGTGGTCCATGTTCCGCTGATCGCTTGAACTCATGAAGCCCTTCCTGAAGGGGAAATTTGGGCAGAGGCGGGGCATGCGTAAAAAACAAGCGGGCTATTGTTCCGTCATCATGATGAAAAGGTCGAGTTCAGTGACCTGCACTTGAACTCGACTGCTTTCCAATGTTAGGGTAAGCGCTTAATCTACTCACTATATGGTTCCATAAGCTATTATCTTGGTCTGAGGGGAATGTTAATGAACCTATCTTTTATTCCTGTATGGAAGCGAAAGCATTCTATCAAGACGGCCTTCATGCTTCATTTTTTCGTGATTATCTTCATTTTGCTTATAGCAATTTTGTATGCCTCTTATGTCTTTTTTTCCAATTACTTTATTGAACAATCACGGATAACTTCGCTTACGATTACGAAAGAAGTCATGGCCAATATCGATTATTACTTCAATGAAGTGCAGGAGACTCTGCTGGACGCTTCGGTCAGTTCTTCGATTCAGGTCGGGGTGAGGGGCACTAGCGGTACTAGCGGGACCGCAACGGGGATGAAGTTTTACTTGGACAATATTCGGGAGGTTCAGAGGTATTTGAATGATTTGACTGCCTTCAAGCCGGATATTGACGATATCATCATTACGAAAATGGATGGTAAAAGCTTTGACTCAGCCAAAAAATCCGTTCGTCCGACTTATGCGTTCGACCAGGCGGAGTGGTTTCCGGAGCTCACCGCGATGAAGAGCCAGAGCATTTTTGTAGGTCCCCATAAGCAAGATTACTATTACGACTCCGATGCCGTAAATACATTGACCGTTTCGGCCATAGCACCGATTAGGGATATTTACATGAACCACAACAACATCGGCGCGATCATCGTCAACTTGAACATGAGTAAAATATCGGCGATTCTTGAGCGGCTGGAGATCAGTCCCGGCTATCACGTTTATTTGCTGGACAACCATCAGCAGCTGGTATTCAGCAATTCGAATACGGCCCCTGCTTCGTTCTTAGAGGCATTTAGCCCCTCTGGTGAAAGCGGTTACTACATGGAGGGGACAGGGACGAACCATACCCTTTACGTATACGCGCAATCGAAAATCAATAATTGGAGCATCGTTCTCGGAGTACCGATTGCGGAAGTGACCAAGAAAATCAGGGAATTCCGGTTGATCATCATCCTTCTTTTTCTGCTGATCCTGCCTATGGTCTGGCTCATTGCTTATGTGATCTCCAACCGGATCACCTCTCCGATCAAAAAGCTCATGAGCCGCATGACCAGCATCGAAAAATGGATCGGTCAGGGGACATGGAAGGTTGAGCCGTTGAATCAGAGCTATGTTGAAATTGATGTATTGAGCAGCCGTTTTGATCTGATGGTACACCGAATCAATGACCTGATCAATCAGGCTTACCGGCTGGAGCTGGAGCAGAAGGATTCGCAGCTTCGGGCGCTGCAAGCTAGGATCAATCCGCATTTTCTGTACAACACCCTGCAGACGATCAAGTCGCTTGCGATGCTTGGAAATACTTCAGATATCAGCAGGCTGGTGACTTTGCTCGGCCATCAATTCCGGTATACCATCGGCAAAGAAGATTATATGGTGACGGTGGAAGATGAAATCAGCCATCTCAAGCATTATCTCGAAATTCAGATTAAATGGCTGAGGACTCCATGTGAATATGAGATTCATATCGACGACCGCTTGCTGGCCTGCCAAATCCCCAGATTGTCCATTCAACCGATCGTTGAAAATTGCTTTGCCCATGCCTTTGCTGGCCTGAAGCGAAGCGGATCTATTCGCATAACGGGCTATATCCGTGATAAGCAAGCGATTCTTGAAATTTGGGACAACGGGACGGGAATCTCGAACGCAGCGCTGGCGGAGCTTCGGGCCAATCTGGATACACTTGCGAACGATCAGGGGGACCATATCGCTTTGTTGAATGTGCAGCGGAGATTCGTGTTAAAGTTCGGCCAGGCGTACGGGTTGTCTGTAGAAAGCCAGGAAGGCTCCTGGACGCGGGTCAGGCTTGCTCTCCCAATCCTACAATCCTAGATGCAAGTAAAGCTTATGAGGAGGAATTACGGATGTTTTCGGTTGTATTGATTGATGATATCCCGACAATCGTTGAGGCACTGGAGTATGGAATTCCTTGGAAAAATTACGGATTTCGCGTGACCGGCCGGTTTTACGACGGCGAAGAAGCGCTGCAGCATATCTTGGAGCATGGTGCGGATGTGGTACTGACAGACATCCGAATGCCAAGAATGGATGGCCTTCAGCTCATCCGGCATATGAAGGAAGCCGGGATAAAACCGAAGGTTATTGCGCTTAGCGCCTATTCAGAATTTTCCTACGCTCAGGAGCTGATGAGATATGGGGGCTACGGTTATTTGCTCAAGCCTCTCGATGAAATGGAACTGGAGAAGATGCTGCAGGATGCTTCAATCGAATTGAAACGGGAAGAGCAAGAACGCAAGCGCAAGCTGCTGCTGGAATCGGTGAGGGATTCCATCTCCATGTCTCATAAACCATGGCTCATTCAGCTTCTGGACCCTTCTACCGGTCCTGCTGAAGCTGCGGATATTCTTCGGAATTTCGGCTTGAAATCGCAGAAGCCTGTGCTGAGGCCCGTTATGATAGGCTTCCGGCCGGGGAGACAGGCTGGGGAGCATGGCAAGCTTCAGGCGGATTGGTTGGAGCTGCTGCATACTTATTTTGAAGGTACATTTGATTTTGCCTTGTTCGTCATTCGGGAAGGCCACGTTTTATTGGCAGTGGACGACGGTCTGAATCCGCCCGCTGCTTTCCCGGAGTGCGTGGAACGATTTGCCCGGGATTGCTTGGGCTGCACGATCTCGATGACAGTCGGAGCTTCTGCCACCAGATTGGAGCCGCTGCAAGCATCGATTCAAAGCACATTGCGTGCAGATCGGATTCATTTTTACGAGGAGCAGGTGAAGGTGATTCAAGCAGTCAACGTTCCATTGTCCGCCCCGCCTCCCGAGTGGAGCGGGATCCAAGGGAAGCAGAAAATCTCCGAGAAGCTATATAGACGGATCAGGCTTGATGACATCGAGGAATTTCGGACATGGATCGAGGAACTGCGGCGGAGCCCGTCCATGGATCCGGAGCAGGTGGCGGATGCTTTCCACGAACTATTCGTTTATGTAAAGGCTTACTTCTGGGAGGAGCATGGGGCTGCACTGCACAGCTTGAACGGATTGCATCCCGAAGCTTTCCGGGAATGCCGGAGCCTGACGGAATTGATTTGTCTGGGCGTTTCCGTAAGCGAACAGCTGATTGCGGAAGCCAAGTGCATTCATGTCGATAAATCGATTGTGGATAAAGCCAAAGCGTATGCGAAACAGCACTTGAACCGCCCGATTTCCCTGGAGGAAGTTTCGGAATACGTGAATTTAAGCAAAAATTATTTCTGCAATTTGTTCAAGGAAGAAACATCGCTGACGTTCTGGGATTACTTAACGAATCTTCGAGTGGATCGAGCGAAGGATCTGCTCAGCTCGGAGATGAAAAATTATGAGATCGCGCTCACGGTCGGTTATGAGAACGCCAGCTATTTGAGCAAGGTATTCAAAAAAACGGTCGGGATGACGCCATCCGAATACCGGAGAATCTTGTACGAAAAGAGCGTAACATCGGATTAGAAAATCATAACTTCGTTTCTTCAATCCTTGTATGAAAACACTTACAATGAAATCGTTCTCAATAATATCTATCCAGTTCAGGGGGATGAAGATGAAAAAAGTATTGGCATCCGGTATCGTGCTGCTTATGGGTACGACGGCCATTCTCACAGGCTGCGCAAGCGACAATCAACAGGCTGCCACAGGGGGAAACGGCAAAGCCCAACCGGCTGACACCTCGGCAGCAAAGAAACAAACCGTCCTGAAGCTCATGATTTGGGATAAAGAGGAACAGCTCAAGGGAGCCTTCGATTTGTTCCAGCAAAAGCATCCTGAAATTAAGCTCGATGTTAATTTTACGGATAATAAACAGTACGATAACATTCTCAATACCAAATTGGCCTCTGGGGAAGGTCCCGATTTGTTTGAGGTCGGGGCGCAGATCCGTAACCTCGCCGCAGCCGGGTTTGCTCTCGATCTAACGAACGAACCGTTCACGAAGAAGTTTCAGGAAACCGGACTATCCAGCTTTACTTACAAAGGCCATAATTACGGCATCCCTTGGATGTCGTGGGTAGAAGGCATCTTCTACAACAAGGATTTGTTTCAGAAAGCCGGGATTACTCAGGTACCGACGACTTGGGATGAATTCCTGCAGGCTCACGCCAAGCTGAAGCAGGCGGGAATTAAACCGCAGGCTATGGGCGCGAAATCTTGGGAGCCAATGATGAAGCAGACGCTGGCTCTGGTTAACGCAGGCTTCTTCTCCGACCCGGCGAGCAAAGGGTGGGGCGATAAATTCAGCAATAAGCAGGTCAATATGAACGGCACGTTCGACAAGTACTTGGAGAAGTGGTCCGAGATCGTGAAGCAGGGCTACTTAACGCCGGATATGCTCGGCATGGATTACGACCAGGCCTTGGACGAGTTTGCGACAGGCAAAGCTGCGATGTGGGAATCCGGCAACTGGGCGATTGAGAGTATGAAGAAAAAGAATGCGAATCTGAATCTCGGATTCTTCCCGATTCCCGCGATTGAAGGCAAGCCGTGGCTGATGGGAGGTCCTGGAGCTGCATGGGCTGTCAGCAAAACGTCCAAAAATGTGGAAGCAGCCAAAACGTTCCTGGAATTCTGGGCTACACCGGAAGCGCAGCTGGCGGCGCAAAAAACGTATGGCGGGGGCTTGTTCCTCAAAGGTACGGAGGCTTCGCTGGATCCGGCTATGGATGGGGCCAAGGAGGCTTTGGCCGAGGGCAGAATCTTCGCGCCTTGGAACGAATGGTACGGAGCGCAGGCTATCATTGTCGAGTATGGCAAAGCCATGCAGGATTATCTGGCAGGGGGCAGGAAGTCTGTGACGGACGTGCAGAAGTCTGCCGATCAGAAGCGCGACGAGATGTATGAAACGATGCCCAAGTAAGCTATAAACTAAAGAACGGAGGCAATGGAGTCATCTGTTGCCTCTGCTATTGCGGGGTGATTCGAGTGATGAGAGAAACCTGGAGCCGATTCAGGCTGGAGTGGAGATATCAAGTATTTTTAATCCCTGCGCTGAGCGGCTTGCTGCTGTTTTTTGTTTGGCCGGTGTTATCAAGCGTTTATTATAGCATGACGAATTGGACCGGGCTCAATCCGCAATTTCAATTTGTCGGGATCAAAAATTACATCAGCTTATTTAAGGATAAAGTGATGGTGGATGCCGTCAAGCATACGCTGCTGTATGCGTTTCTCATGACGCTGCTGCAAAACCTGCTGGCTGTGCCTCTGGCCGTTGCGCTTGATTCGAAGCTGCGTACGAAGCAGTTTCTGCGGCTCGTCTTTTTCGCTCCGGCGGTGTTAAGCCCGTTGATCGTCGGCTTTCTATGGTCTTATATGATGTCTCCGCAAACAGGGCTGTTCTGGAATATGGGGTTGCAGATTAACTTTCTGGGCAATCCGCAGATTGTCATGTATTCGCTCGTGTTTGTTTCGGTCTGGCAGTTCACCGGCTGGGCGGCGGTAATTTATCTCGCCAATCTGCAAGGCATATCCCAGGACTATTATGAGGCGGCCAACATGGACGGAGCAGGCCGATGGAAGCAGTTCATCCATGTTACGTTTCCACTGCTGGCCCCAGCGCTGACGATTAACGTAGTCAATTCCATGGTCGGAAGCCTCAAGGTGTTCGATATTGTCATGTCCATGACGCAGGGGGGGCCCGGTTCTTCCTCGGAGACGATTACGACGATCTTAATTAAGCGGGCCTTTTCTGAATATCGTTATGGATACGGCTCGGCGATTGCGGTCATGTTTCTAGCTATAACAGCAGCCATATCCTTTGTCCTGCTCAAGTATCTTCAGCATAGGGAGGAGAGGCTGGGATGATGAGCTCTACCGCTCGCAAGCAGAGAAAATCGGATCATGTTTTCCATGTTGTTCTTGAGATCTTGATGATAGCTTTGGCGGCTCTGGTAGCCGTTCCGATTTATTATTTATTTGTGACGACTTTTAAAAGCCCGCAGGAAGCGGCCGCTCATCCGCTAAGCATTCCGACACATTTTAGCTTTCAACAATATGTGGAAGCCTGGAACGCGATGAATTATTTGAACGTGTTGACCAATAATCTGATCATTACGGTGACCTCGGTTGCACTCGTCGTCATCATCAGTGCGATGGCGGCCTTCCCGCTGGCGCGCAGGCCCCATAAGCTCAACAAAACGATTTTTTTTCTGATTTTGTCAGGCATCATGATTCCTTATCAAATGGCGATTATTCCTCTGTACCGGCTCATTAAAGCCATGCATTTGATTGACAGCCAGGTCGGGGTTATCTTGATTTATTCGTTCGTATTCATGCCGATGGCAACGTTTATTTTTCACGGCTTTATCAAGACGATTCCGATCGAGCTGGAAGAAGCCGCTCGTATCGACGGATGCGGGGTCGGGAAAATTTTTTGGCGGATCACCTTCCCACTGCTTCGTCCCGCTACGGCGACCATCATCATTTTGGTCAGCTTGAATATATGGAATGATTTTGTATTCCCGCTGCTCTTCCTGCAGTCTCGGGAAAAGGGCACCATTCTGCTAGAGGTTTACCGCAACGTCGGACAATTCTCTACGGACTGGACCCAAATGTTCCCGATGCTGGTACTGGGCATATTGCCGATGTTCATCTTTTATTTATTGATGCAAAAGCATATTATCAAAGGAATCGCAAGCGGTTCGATCAAAGGGTAGGACATAGCGAAGAGGCTGTCTCCAAAGTAGGTGTTACCTACGAGGAGGCGGCTTCTTTTCCATTTGTACAAACAGAGGTCCTAGTCAAACCTTGTCGAATATTTGTCGAAATAAGTTGACAAGGCAAGTAAGTGGCCTTACACTTTCATTAAACGTAATAATTACTCATTAAAGCAACATACAATCGTTGAGGCTGGAGGACAAGCAGATGAAAGCAACAGGTATCGTTAGAAAAGTCGATGAACTCGGAAGGGTTGTTCTTCCGATCGAGCTGCGCCGTACACTCGGCATTGCCGAGAAGGAGGCTTTGGAAATTTTTGTGGACGGGGACCGTGTGATTTTGCGCAAATACGAACCGGCCTGCATCTTTACGGGGAATACGGAAAATCTCGTTTACTTCAAAGGCAAGCTGATCAGCCGGGATTGTATGGAAGAAATGGTAGAGTCACTTCGTCCTAAGTTCTGAGTTCCAGGGCCGAAAAGCATTCCCCATCCGTTCCCGCTACCGCCGGTTTTGCCTGGATTCCGCCGATTCTATCAAGGGAAACTTGCATTTGTAAAAGGATGCGAGGAAAGCTATAATTTCTATAGATAACTAGAATTTGGCTGGTGAGGTGATCGGCATGTCAACGGAATCGGAATCACCGCGGGAGAAGACCTGGTCGCGCCGCAAGCTGATTGCTGCGATGGGGACAACTGCGGCGGGACTTATGCTCGGCGGAGGCCTGAAATCGGCAGCTGCGGCACCTGTCTCCCCGCCGGGGCAGCCTAGTTTCGGCAACGCGCCCGGTTGGGTGAACGTGAAGGATTACGGAGCGAAGGGCAACGGCTTTGCCCACGAAAATGATGCGTCTGCGATCCGGGCGGCCATGGAGGTGGCCGGGAGAGGACGCTTCGGCGGTACGGTGTATTTCCCTGCGGGGACCTATATGATCGACTCCAGTCTGGTACTTTTGTCCAAAGTCCGTCTAGTAGGGGACGGAATCGGCGCTTCCACGATCAAGTCCATCCGTTCGGGCATCCCGCTGCTGCTTGGCAATCAGGTGAAGATGGCGACCATCGAGCATCTGAGTCTGGAGGGTCACGGCTTGGTTCCGGGCGGAGAGCTGGTGGAGCGTGGTGTTGACCTGAAGGATTGCGAACAGGTCGTCGTACGAAATTGTTCCTTCTATTGGATCGTGAACGGGATTGGGGTGAGGACGAGTCGCGGGGTAACGATTGAGCATTGCTCGTTCGATACGATGGTTCCGGTGGAGGCTGCCTCCCAGGGCTACGGGATTTTTCTGGAAGGTGGGGAGCGGCATATCGTAGCTAACAACCGCTTCACCCAACTGGACAAGCCTTGTATTTATATTACGGCCGGCAGTTCTTACTCTTCGATTGTGAATAATGTTGCTTCCTCCTGCAAAGCTTCCCTGATTACGGTCTCCTCACCGATCCAGCCTTGCTCTCGTCTGCGGATCGAGGGCAATCAGGTAACCGCCGCCGGGCTGTCCAAAGGGGATACGAGCTGTCGTCAAGGCATTGTGCTGCGGGGCTACTGTACGGACAACGTGATCGCAGGCAATATGGTAGCGCGCGCGGCCGAGGCCGGTATTGCCCTAGAAGGCGATGCTGCTGCCAAAACGGAGCGCCCGACCGGCAATCTGATCACCGGCAATCAGATTGTTGATTGCCCGGCAGGGGTCACGTTGGTCAACAGCGATGCCAATACGGTGACCGGCAATGACGTACGCCGGGCGAAGACGGGGATCAGTCTATCGGTACTGGGTGAGAAGGACGGCTCGTTCTGCCTTGATAATGTGGTGACG
Organism: Paenibacillus filicis; assembly: GCF_038070315.1. NCBI lineage: Bacteria > Bacillati > Bacillota > Bacilli > Caryophanales > Paenibacillaceae > Paenibacillus > Paenibacillus filicis. Next base: position 69,067 of record NZ_JBBPCC010000025.1, read on the forward strand.
GGCAACGCACTGTTCCGCTGCTCCGAAGCCGGCATCCGGATTGCCTCCAAGCGCTGTCAGTCTACCGGCGTATTCGGCAATGGGGGTTCAGGCAATGGTGAAGCTGTAGCCGACAGCGGGCAGGATACGGTCCGCAGCGGTTTCTAGGCATGTATACAGAAAGGCTTGAGGGCCCGGCTGACCAGCCGGGCTTTTTGGTGCGGACAGGATGTGTAGCATGTCGGGGGTCTGGCCAAGCGGCGCTGGAATTAGCATCGCAGCTAAGTCCCCCTTTGTGGGGGGATTTTGCGCGGAGCGCCGGGAACGGGCATACTAGGGAGAGGTAGGATAAGAGCGAAGCGAATGGTTAGAGAGAGGAGTGGGATGGAGATGAGAATCCGTCTATTAGTCGCGGATGATGATCCTCCTATTCGGGAGCTGCTGCGGCTTGTGCTCCAAAAGGAAGGTTATCTGGTCATCGAGGCGGAAGACGGGGAACAGGCGGTGCACTTGCTGGAGACAAATTCCGTGCATCTGGCGGTTGTAGACGTGATGATGCCGGCCCGCAATGGCTGGGAGCTGTGCCGTCATATCCGCGAGCATTACGACATCCCAGTGATTCTGCTGACGGCGAGGGGAGAGCTGGGGGACAAGGAGCAGGGATTTCTGTCCGGCACGGATGATTATATGGTCAAGCCGTTTGAGCCGAAGGAGCTGCTGTTTCGCATCCGGGCGCTGCTGCGCCGGTATCAGGTGGTGTCCTCGGAGAAGATCCGGCTGAACCAGACGGTGATTAACCGGGGCAGCTACGAGGTGAGCATCGACGGCGAGCCCGTTCCTATGCCGCTGAAGGAGTTTGAGCTGCTGGCCCAGCTGGCCGCGCATCCCGGACGTATTTTCACCCGCGAGCAGCTGCTGCGGCTGATCTGGGGGGCGGACTACGAAGGTGGCAGCCGGACCGTGGATGTGCATATTAACCGGCTGCGGGAACGATTCCAGCATCGGACAGGGGATTTTATCATCACCACGATGCGCGGTCTGGGCTATAAGCTTGAGGTGCATGGAGGATGAAGACGCTGTACATCCGGATTGTGCTGACCTATGTGGGGATCGCGATGATCAGCGGGCTGCTGGCGCTGCTTCTGACGAATTGGTATTATCTCGATGCGCTGAGGGCATCCAGCGAGCAGAAGGCGCTGCATGTGGCGAGTGAGCTGAGAGCGTTATACGAAGAGCTACCCGGTGCAGAGCTGCCGGTATATTTGTCGCATATGGGGAGATTGGGCTTTCAGCTCTACGCCGTTGACGAACAGCTGAACGGAGCTTATTACGGTGCACCGTTCAAGGATACGGCATTAGGCGAGGAATCGATCCGCCGGGTATTGGCAGGACAGACGTACCAAGGCTTGCTGGAGGAGCGCCGTCTGCTGATGGTCAACGGTTTTTTCGAAAATAGTCTAGCCAATACAGTGGGGCTGCGCGTGCTCTGGCAGGGCGAGGCGTATGCGCTGTTCGTTCGCCCGGATATGCAGCAGCAGATCGGGGAGGTGCGCCGTCTGCTCGGAGTGCTGCTGGGGCTGACCTTTGTGCTGAGCATGGTATTCATGATGGTCTGCACACGCTTTATCGTCAAGCCGGTGAAGCAGCTTACGAAGGCCACGACAGCGCTGGCTGCCGGCAATTATAGCTTCTCCGTGGATGTGAACCGTCAGGACGAGCTGGGTGATCTGACGCGGCATTTTTCCCGAATGGCCGATTCGCTCAAGCAACTGGATGACATGCGGCAGGAGTTCGTAGCGAACGTCTCCCACGAGATTCAGTCTCCGCTGACGACCATTCAAGGCTTTGCCCAGGCGATGCGATCCGGAGAGGCAACGCCAGAGGAGGGTCAGCGGTACCTGGCGCTGATCGAGGAGGAAAGCAGGCGTCTGTCTTCACTGGGCAAACAACTGCTGACGCTGGCCGCACTCGATAAGGAGGCGGGTATGCTGAAGTCGTCTATGTTCCGATTGGACGAGCAGATCCGGCAGGCGCTGATCGTCACGGAATGGCAGTGGTCGGAGAAGGGGCTATCCCTCGACCCCGAACTGGAGGAGGTCACACTGGCCGCCGATGCTCAGCTGCTGTTCCAGGTATGGATCAACCTGATCACGAACGCGATCAAGTTTTCCCCGGAGGGGGGATGGCTGGGGATCCGTCTCGCTGCTGAGCGTGGGCAGGCCATCGTGACCGTTCGCGATAGCGGCAGCGGCATTCCGGCAGCGGATCTGCCGCATATTTTCGAGCGCTTCTACAAGGCGGACAAGAACCGGAGCCGCAGCGCCGCATCCGGCAGCGGACTGGGACTGGCGATCGCTTCGCGGATCGTCTCTCTGCACAACGGCACGATCGAAGCATACAGCGTGCCGGGGCAGGGCGCTGTCTTTGTCGTCAGGCTGCCGTTGAGGTCCGAAGCGGATATGTAATGCGCTGTTTACTGTCCGTTTATATAATACTTTTACAATGGAGGGGTGAAAGAAACCAGAAGGTGAAAGGGAGGCTATCTTATGTTCGGTTTGATGTTATTTCTGCACTTTGCAGGGCTGGCAGCTTGGTTTGGTGCTTTACTCGCGGCAGCGGTGACTTTGTCTGTGGGCGGCAAGCAAGCAGGTTCTCCGGAGCTTCGCGCGGCAGGTGTGCGTCTGATTCGCGTGTTCCAAGGAATTGGCCATACGGGCGCCGTTGCCTTGCTGGTCAGCGGAGTGGTGATGATCATTAGTATGGACCTCGGCAAAAATAAGCCGTTGTGGCTGGAAGTGATGGAGAAGGGCGGGGGCACGGTGATTCTGCTGGCGCTTGTCGTGCTCGGCATGATGGGAAGCCGACTAATGAAGCGGCTGGCCGAGGGTAGACAGAGCGGAGTTCGTCCGTCCCGTTACGTGGCCGCAGTTTCCGTCTTCCTGGTCCTGATTGCCTCCGTAATGCTCGTGGTGAGTATTAAAATATAAGGGCTGGCTTGTCCGAGTCCGAGATCGGGACGTTAAGCAAGCAAATTCATTAGAAGATAGATTATTCAAAACCGGAGCCACAGCTGCTCTGGTTTTTTTGTATGATCAGGTCAACCAGTTTCTATGTCTTGCACGGTGCAAGTGCAGCCTGTCCGTTAACCTATTGCGGGGGCTTTGGATGCATGGGGGACTTCCAGAAAATTCATTTGCATAAGGAACGTGTGTTCGGTATATAATGAATGGGAATGAATGTTCGTATACCGGGGTGGTGAATGCCAATATGAATCCAAGAATTGAACAAGAGGAAGATCTTCATATCATCAAGGATTTCATTTTGCTGCCGATTTTACTGGATATGCTGGTCAGGGATATGGAGGAGCTCAAGCTGTACGAGGATAAGATTGTTTACAGTCATGTTATTTTGTATCTCCAGCAGGTGGAAGGCCTCATTCATGCTGAGCTGCAGGCGATCAAGGCGAGGATGAGGAAGCAGGACATCCAGATACTGACAGCCAACAGGAACGCGCAGGGCATCCAGGTGGAGTACAAGGTGCGCGGGTATATCCACCGCTTTAGCATGCTCCGAAGTTTGATCAAGGCCGAGCTGATGACGATGCTGACAGGCCTCCGGGGGCGGACTCCATGACTACAGGGAGCGAGAGAACGATTTTTCTGGCGGACTGCGAGAGCTTCTATGCCAGCATCGAGAAGGCGGATCACCCAGAATGCCGGGATAAGCCGGTCGCGGTCGCAGGCGATCCGAGACGCCGTTCGGGCATTATTCTGGCGGCCTGTCCGCTGGCCAAGCGCTTCGGGGTCACTACCGCCGAGCGGTTAGGCGCAGCGCTTCAGAAATGCCCGGATCTTGTTGTGATGCGTCCGCGGATGCAGCATTACATCGATGTGTCTCTGCTGATCAGCGATATCTACAAGGAATATAGCGATCTTGTCGAAGTTTTTTCCATCGACGAGCAGTTCATCGATGTGTCGGGCAGCCTCCACCGGCTGGGTGACCCTGTCGGCATAGCCCGGTCGATCCAGCAGAAGGTGATGCAGCAAACCGGCGTGCGGGTCAGGATCGGGATCGGCCCCAATAAAATATTGGCGAAGGCGGCCACCGATATCTGGGCGAAGAAGAACGAGAGCGGCATCTTTGTCCTGCCTGCCTCAGAGATCGAGGAGAAGCTCTGGCGGGAGCCGGTAGGCAAGATGTTCGGAGTCGGATCGCGGATGACGAAGCATTTTGCCCGGCTCGGCATGCTAACCATCGGCGATGTGGCGAGAACGCCGCTGCCGCGGCTCAAGGAGAAGTTCCGGCTCCGGTTCGGCAAGCAAAGCGATATTCATGCCGAGGTGATGTGGAGAACGGCGAACGGCTTGGACGATTCCCCCGTTACACCGGGCACGTTCGATACGCCGCCGAAATCCATCGGCCATATGATGACGCTGCCTAGAGACTATACCCGGCGCGATGAGATCGAAACGATTCTGCTGGAGCTGGCGGAGGAGGTATGCCGCGATTGCCGGCACAAGGGTTACATGGGCGGGGTTGTCACCGTAAGCTGCATGTGCAGTCCGTATGAGACACCGACGGGCTTCTCGAGACAGATGAAGCTGCCGGACCCCACCCATCATACGAATGCTGTCTATGAGGCGGCCAAAGTATTGTTTTACCGCCACTGGGATGCGATGCCGGTGCGCCGTCTGGGAGTAACGCTGAGCGGTCTTACGGATGACGGCACGTATCAGCTCACGTTGTTCGAGGACCAGATCAAGACGAGGGCGCTGGATCAGGTGATTGATTCCATCAAGGACCGCTATGGCAGCGGGGCGATCATACGGGCTTCCTCGAAGACGAAGTCCGGGCAGGCGCTGGAGAGAGCGCAGAAGATCGGAGGGCATTATAAATGAGTAAAAAACTTGAAGGCAATGGCTTGTGGGAGTCCAGCCGCATGATGCTTCCCCAGCATAAGGAGCAGTCGATGCTGGCCCGGCAGGCAGAGAAGACGCCGCCCACCTCCAAGGAAACGGAGCTGATGCGCCGCTCCATTATCTTGCCTGTCGCGCTGCGCATCGTGGAGAAAAACAGCAGGGACATGGAGCTGTCGTCGCAGACGCTAAGGCCCGTCTATGCAGCCGCAGCCAAAGTCATGATTCGCCAAATGCGGGAGGACTTGCAAAAATCGAAAAAAGCGCTGGTCGAGAGCCAGATCCGGCTCACGGAGGACAGCAAGGATGAGGCGGTTATTTGTTACCGCTATGTGTGCCGGGGAATCCAGGGCCGGCTGGAGATGACCAAGGAATTTATGCGCCAGGAGGTCAGTCTGACAATCGGACGGTACGCGAGCAGCCTTGTCACGACGCTGCAGCAGGCCATGAGCCGCAAGTAGACCACGAGATCACCTGGAGGCCGCTGGCGCAGGGGCATCCGAAACGGCAATCCCTCGCAACTTTCCCCTGCCCCGGTGCGTCTAAGCCAGAGGAAACAAACGGATACATACAGAAAAACGAATCCGGCTCATGCTTTATGCGTATAGCAGGAATAGGCCGGGAGAAAGACAGCTTCGGGAAAGGAGGAGAAAGAATGGCACGCTTGGAATATCGTTTGTACACAGAAGGAAATGAGACATTCCCCGTACTCTATCAGTACGACAGGCTCGGACGGGATGAAGCGGCGCTCCGGTTCGCTTGCGATTACTTCGTCAAGGACGGGCAGGTTTATGAAAAAACGTCCTGCGCCGTAGAATCGGACGCTTATGTCATCTACGTCATACAAGCGGAAGATGAGCGCACCATGTCATGGCGGAGGCCGGATGCGGAAGGGCCGCGCGGTATTTATATGGAGCTCAGAGAGTACCGGGAGGGCACGGCGGATTACAGGCTGGTGGAGACGCTGCGGTTCGCCGATACGCTGGATCTGATGCTGCATATGCAGGCCAATTATTTGTATGCCGAGGATCGGGAATGGGAGCGAACAAGCACCGAGGTCGATGAGGACCGCGAGACGTATGTCTTCTATGCTTCGCCTGTATAACAGCCGGCTGCTGTGAACGGAGAGGAGAAATGCAAGATGGACCAATCGAAGAGCGGCACGCGGACGAAGCGCCTCCTGTCCCTTTTCGTCGCATCAGCTCTGGTAGCTGCGGGAACCGCAGGGTGCGCGGACAATAACTGCATCGACCGCAATCAGGACGGGTACTGCGACAATGGGGGAGGAGGCCGTTCAGGCACCTATTACGGAGGCGGCTCAAGCGGAAGCGGAAGTAAGCTGAACAGCGGAGACACGGGCGGGGTATCGTCAGGGATCAGTAAAGGAGGAATCGGCAGCAGCGGGAGCTCCAGCTCCTAGAGCAAGCCGAACCCTCTAACGGAAGTAAGAGACTCACGGAGGTGTTAGCTTGCACACGAATAAGGGACGCACGGACCACCGCATGTCCGAAGATTATGCCATGCGGCGTGAGGCCCTATATGAGCCGCTGCGCCAGGAGGGCGTGTTTACCTGGGACCGGATGTACGGCGAGGAATATGCGCTGGCCGGGCTGCATCCGCTCGGCCGTGATGAGCTGGCGGATATGCGCACAGCCGCCGAGGCGCTCGGCCGGATCTATGCGAGGACCGTGCGTATCGTCCAGCAGGGCGGACCGGAGCTGTGGACGGAGCTGGGGTTGCCGGAAGCGGCGTTCGGCACGCTGCAGCTCATCACCGATGAATCCGTGCCGACGCTGATCGGCCGATTCGACTTTGCCCGCACCGGGGACGGGTGGAAGATGCTGGAGTTCAACAGCGATACGCCGACTGGGATCGTGGAGGCATTCTATGCCAATGGCCGGATTTGCGCCGCTTACGGCGAGGCCGATCCCAACGAAGGCTGCGCGGAGCAGCTGCCCCGGGCGTTCGGCCGGATGCTGGAGTTATACCGCGAGGCCGGCTATGCGACGGAACGCATCGTCTTCAGCGCGCTGGGATGGCATGAAGAGGATGCGGGAACGACCCGGTATTTGCTCAGCCGCTCGGAGCTGCCGAATGCGGTCTTCACGCCGCTGGAGGAGCTTCGCGTTCAGGAGGATCGGCTGCTCGCGCCTCTTCTCATGGAAGAAGGAGACGATCCTGCCAATCCTGCGTCCCCGGCGATGGCGCCGGTCGATGTGCTCTACAGGCTGCATGCATTGGAGAAGCTGGCAGAGGACCGGGACACGGACGGCTACCCGACAGGTGTCCACGCGCTGGAGCTGATTGGGGCGGGCCGTCTGGCGATCATTAACCCGCCGTCAGGCTTTGCGGCCCAGACGAAGGCTCTGCAGGCTCTGATCTGGAGCTTGCATGAAGCGGGACAATTTTACACGGATGAGGAGCATGAAGCGATCCGCCGGTACATGCTGCCGACCTATATGGAGCCTTGTCTGGAAGAGGGCATCTCTTATGTAGGCAAGCCGATCCTGGGCCGTGAAGGCAGCAGCGTCACGATTTATGACGGCAATGGCGAGCCTCTCGAGAGCAGCGGGGAGCTGGATTATGCGGACCAGCCGATGGTGTATCAGCAGTTCGCCCGGCTCCCGGGCATTCGGGTGGAGACGCTGAATGGTCCGTTTGAGGGAAAGCTGCTGTGGGGCTGCTTCCTGATCGATGGGGTCGGCTCGGCCGTTATTGCGAGGGTCGGCGGGAACATTACGAGCAATATGTCGTATTATTTGCCTTGTGCGCTGAAGGAAGCGCAAGGCGGGAGTGGAACGGGAGGACGCGAGAATGAGTGAGGTTAATAATATTGTAAGCTTTTTGATTTACCTGGCGATAACCGTGCCCTTGATGGGCCTGGGTATTTTATTTTTTAATCTCGTGACGCCGTACAATGAATTCAAGCTGATACGTGATGCTGGAGATGTGACGGATCCGGTGAAGGCGGCTGCCGGCAAATCGGCTGCTTACGATCTGGGCGGCAAGATGATCGGGCAGGTGGCGGTACTCGCCTCGGCGGTCTATCACTCGGTCGGTCTGCTGGATCTGATCATCTGGGGCTTGCTCGGCATCGCCTTCCAGATCATCGTATTTTACATATTCGAACTGCTGACGCCGTTCCGGGTCACCAAGGAGATTCCGAAGGGCAATGTATCGGTCGGTATTTTTTCCTTCTGTCTGAGCGTCGCCTCGGGTCTGTTGATGGCATCGCTCATCAGCTACTAAATCTAAGGAGAATACAGCCATGCTCGCTATCAAGCGTATCCATCATGCCGCCATCATCTGCTCGGATTACGAAAGGTCCAAGCGATTTTATGTAGAGGTGTTGGGTCTGGAAGTCGTGAATGAAACGTATCGGGCCGAGCGCCAATCCTATAAGCTGGATCTGAAAGTCGGAGACCGCTACCAGATCGAGCTGTTCTCGTTCCCGGACGCCCCGGCGCGTACGAGTTATCCGGAAGCGCGCGGCCTGCGCCATCTGGCCTTCGAGGTTGAGGACGTCGAAGCAGGTAGCGCTTGGCTGTCCAACCAGGGAGTGGTTGTAGAAGCGATCCGGACGGATGAAACATCGGGCAAGCGGTTCACCTTTTTCGCGGACCCGGACGGGCTGCCGCTGGAGTTGTACGAAGCTTAACAGGAGCTTATGCTGCTGGGAGAAAGAAGGTGAAAGGCTGGGGCAGAGATCGTTGCTGCCGCAGCCTTTTTGCTGCGTGCTGAAGATAAACGAATACAGACCTTACGAGAACGGCTAGGCCAGAGAACATAGGAGACAACGGCGCTTCCATTATCCGGAGCTTCCTGACCGGACTGACCGAAATCTAACGCTGCGCTAACAGATTTCCAACAAAGCTTTGGTATGCTTGCCTTACCAGAAGAAACTGCCCCGCAACGGTGGGCGGCTTGGTCAAGGGGGATGCGGGGATGGAGAATCGGCTAACGAGGGGGCTTGTGTTCGGGCTGTTGTTCAGCGTTCCGCTATGGATATCACTGATCGGTTGGATGCGGTGGCTGGCTGCATGGGGTGCGGCCGTCATCACCGGACATCTGAGTTAGGCACTCCTGCGCTTCTACATGAATGAGAAGCCTGCACAAAGCACCAGCCGAAGAACAGATTTCTTAGACAATGAGATGGAAAAATAACGGAAGATCGACTATAATTGAAAATGAAAATCGTTATCATACTCAATCGGCAGTCACCGGTTGATGCTTGAAGGAAGGCGATAAATCATGATCAATAGTCAATTTTTACAGGATACATTCTATATTCGTCAAGAGGATCCGGAGCAGCTGCTCTGGTCAAGTCCTGCGGCCGAGCTGCTGCAGCCCGGAGTCATGAACAGCTTCCTGGAGCTGTACGGTCAGCGCATCAAGGCGCTGGAGCCTGCGGCGGCAGCTGTGTATATGGGCAGCTGGCTCGGATTTTTGGCACTGGGCCAGCAATACGTGCTGTCTGCCCATAACCGTTGTCTGGATATGTCCCTGGACAACCTGGTGATCCAGCTCTACGAGAAGGATAGCTACACGCTCGTCTCCTTCAAGCTCGGGGAGGGCCCCGAGGGCTCGGCTCCAGAGGAGTTATCCGCCAGAGAAGGCTGGCTGGGAGCTACGCTGGAAGCACTGTACGGCTGTACGCTGCGTCCGCTTCTGGCAGCTATAGCGGAAGCGAGCGGCGTGGAGATCGGGCAGCTCTGGGGGCAATTTCCGACCAAGTTTAACTATTACATCGATTACTTGACGAGCGGTGATAGCCCGGCCGAGCTGAAGGAACGGATCCAGGAGGATTACCGGTATTTGCGCCAGGAGCTTCCGGCTGAAGTATTCGGACGGAAGAAAAATCCGCTTGATGTGAAGGTACGGATGATCGAGTCGCTCAAGGAACCCGGCAAGCAGATGCGGATGAAGAACGCCTGCTGCCTGTACTACCGGACAGAAGGGGGCCAGTACTGCTATTCCTGTCCGAGAATGAAGGAAGAAGAGCGGGCCAAGCGCCGCGAGCAGGCCCGAGCTGCTACGGTCTAGCCTCGGTTCCGAGGCTTGGGACCAACAGCAAATGAAATGGATAGAGATTCAGCTCTATGCTGAAGCCTCTATCCATTTGTATTTCGCCTATACTGGCTAGTCTGAGCGGCTATCAAGAACTTCCTCTACATGTGAAGACGCGTTGCCTAAGCGTGGTAGCTGCCGATCGGCTCGTTCAGCACCCATTCGAGCAGGACGATCTGCTCGTCCAGCCGCTCGATCCGTTCGCTGGCTGCGGTTGCTTGCGGCGTATCGCCGGCTGCCTGAGCCTCCAGCGTCTTACGCTGGATCAGCAGCTCGTTTAGCTTGCGTTTGATCTGATTATCGGTTCTCAATGGCTGCACATCCTTTCGTCCCCATGATCTTACCAGAAATTCGGCAAGCGGGAAAGCGTCGGACCCAGATCAAGATCAGACTGCAGGGGAAGAATCAACCGTGCTGAAGATGGCCCGTCCGTCTGCGGCCCTTCTCTGTCCATTCACGCCAGAACAGGTCGTCCGAGGGGGCATACAGCTCATAGAAGGGCACCTTGTCGATGGCTTTGCGGCACAGGGCCTTCGTGATAGAGGAATCGCTCGGCTCCAGAGGCTTTAAGTACAGCGAGCCGTGCAATTGCTGTACGGCCTCCTTCCGGCTGACGGGCGCGTGATGGATCATCGGCGAAGGATGTTGGGCATAATAGGCGCCGACTTCATAAGTCAGATGAATGCTCTGCGGACTCCGGCAGATTCCCTTACGGAAAGGCGAACTGAAAGCCCTTACTTGTCCGCCTGATATCTTGAGAATGGCAGCCTGATCGGATAAAAGCGCCGAAGCGGCAGGAGGCGGGGAAAAGCTCTGGCCTTGCAGGCCCGAAGACAGCATGAACAGATAGGCTTTGTTCTCCTCCACCACGGACGAGGCGCTCACAATCAAGCCCCATTCCCGTTGCGTAATCAGCGCATTATACAGCAGAATCAGCGCATGCTCGAGCGCCCGCTCGTCATAAGCTTCAATGAAGGCCTCCGAATAGTCTCTCGAGGCCGCAATTAGCAGATCGCTGCGTGAGTAGCGGACACGGTCTGCCGTAAAAATGATCTGCGGCAGGCGGGAGTCCTGAGCAGTGCCATAGCCCATATTGACGCTGATCGTCATGTCGAGCGGCGAAGCGAAGGTATAGCTGGTGGCCGGTACGGCGCTGAATGTACGCATGGCCCAGGCGCACAGGCTATCGGATGGAAACTCAACGGCCAGACGATGCTCCGCTATGGTAAGTTCCAGTAAATAGGACATGGGCATCCCCCTTCAAGGGTTATGGGATCGATACGATACGTATCTGGGTTGTCGATTGACGACCGCATCTCTTTTTAGTTTGTGATGGTCGGTAAAAGATCGGCGGATGCGTTAAGAAGCGAATGGAGGAATAGTCGCTTATATGTAAATATATGTTACGATATGTATCAAGTCAAGCGAATTTAACCCCTGTTGACCAACAGGGGGCGGTCAGTGGGACAATCAGCGAAAAATGAGCTTCAATCCGCTGAACAGGATGAGCAGCGCGATGGCGATGCGGAGCGGCTTGGCGGGCATGCGCGCCGACCATTTGCTGCCGAGCAGAACGCCGGGAACAGACCCGATCAGCAGCTGAAAGGCAAGTCCAAGATTGACATGGCCGAGACTGAGATGCAGCAGTCCTGCCGCAGTGACCAGCAGGAAGGCATGGGCGATATCCGTGCCCACCAGCTCGGCGGAGGACAGCCGGTAGAAGATCATCATCGCCAGGGCAAATAGGGAACCGGACCCGATCGAGGTGAAGCCGACCAGGAAGCCCAGCACAAAGCCGATGGCGATCGTAAGCGGAAGCTTGCGCTCCAGAGGCATGTCCTGTAGGGAAGAGGCATGCCGGGATTTCAAGCCGAGCTGGACCAGATTAAGCAGGGCCACGATGACCAGCATGAACCCGAGCGCATGCCGGATGATCAGATCCTGATAGCCGTGCAGCGGGGGAAAGCTCTTGAGCAGCAGGATCGAGGCAGCGGCCCCGGGAAGGCTGCCCAGTGCGAATTGACGGGCCAGTGCCAGGTTAACGGTTCGTTGGCGCAGATGCTGTACGCTGCCGAACAGCTTGGTGACCGAGTTGTAGACCAGGTCTGTGGCGACGGCTGTCATGGGCTGGATGCCCGCGGTCACCAGCAGTGGTGTGAGCAGCGAAGCACCGCCTACGCCTGTCAAGCCGATGAGTATACCGACAAATGCTCCAATTGCAATAAGCTCGAGTTCGATAGCTCATTCCCCCTTGTCCAAGCTTGGTATCTGTATAACACTATGCAGAATTGAAGGGAACATGACTTGTCTGCGATTTCGACCGAGTTAACAAGAGATCGGGAGCCGTACCTATGCGGCAATTTGTCAGGAAGTCTTGATCTACGAAAGCTCATGCTTTACAGTTAAATAGCGGAAACATGGGAACAGGCTCCAGCATATTGACGAAAGAGCCAGGCGTACGAGAGGGGAAGAAGCTTGTTATGAAAGCAATCAAAAGCTTTGTCGACGGAGAAGAAGTTACGGGGTATTATTTGTTGAAGCTGGCCGAAGTCAAGCAAACGAACGCGACGCCGCCCAAGGCGTATTTCGATCTGATCTTAGCGGACAGCAGCGGCGAAATTTCCGCCAAGCTGTGGGATATATCCAGCACGGATAGGGAAACATTTTTCTCCATGATGCTGGTGAAAGTACATGGTGTTGTGCAATTATACCGAGACAGGCTGCAGCTGAAGATTGCGCGCATCCGTAAAGTAACGCCGGAGGATGATTGCTCGATCAAGGACTTCATCCGCACTGCGCCAGTGGAGGCCGAGACGCTGGTCGCAGCGATTGCCGGAGCGGCTTCGAGCATACAGGACAAGGAGCTTCGCTCCATCGTCGATTTCTGCATCGCCAAGGCGGGCGACAAGCTGCTGGATTACCCGGCAGCCAAAGGGATGCATCACGCCTATTATGGAGGACTCGCCTACCACACGTCGCGTATGCTGGAAATCGGGGAGTTTATCGCGGGCCAGCGGCCGTTCCTGAATGCGGATCTGCTGAAGGCCGGAATTATTCTCCATGATATTGCGAAGACGGAGGAGCTCACGGCAGAGCTCGGTGTCGTGAAGGAATACAGCTTGACTGGCAGGCTGCTCGGCCATATCTCCATTGCCGCGAGCTGGATCACCGAAGCGGCGATCACACTGGGCCTGAATACGGGTGCGGAGAATGTCGTAGCTCTCCAGCATCTGGTACTGTCCCATCATAATCTCGGCGAATGGGGAAGCCCGGTCCAGCCCCAGCTCCCAGAAGCCGTAGCCCTGCATCATATCGACCAGCTTGATGCGAAGCTTCAGGCTGTCGAGGATGCGCTTTTCTCGATGAACGATACAGATGAATGGTCGGCTCCGGTAAGAGTGCTGGAGAACAAACCTATTTATCGGATGAGAAACATTGGCAGTTGATCGTTCGGAGCCCAGTAGCTCTGGAATTTTGAGAAAAGAATGTGTAGAAAGAGTCCGAACTAGTCAAACGCACAGTCACCGGCAACTGTCACGCAATATGATGGATTATATTCAAAAGGGAGGTTTTTCTCAATGGGTTATGTTGGCGGTATTGGTGCAAGCTGCGCTGGCTACGGCGGATTTACTTCCACAGGTGCAATTCTGGTACTCTTCATTTTGCTGGTTATCATCAGCCGTGCTTTTGTTTGGTAGGAGAGTAGCGGGGAGGGGCTGCATGTTGATGCAGCCCTATTTTGTTTTCCTGACTTGGTTCTGAATCGCCCGGCCGGTCAGTGCTTGCGGTTATCCGGTTTAACGGGATGCTTGATTGCCTGAGCTTCTTTGCTGTGGCCGGAATCCGGGTGCTCGTGATCGATGCCTGCCAGCCGGTCCATTAAGGCTTCGACATAGTTGCTGATTTTATCTGTGGCGGCCATATCCTGCTGATCCATCGGCGTTGGAATTCCTGCGAAGGTACCTGATACATCGGGTTCTCTTTTATGCTTGTCCATCGGGCATCCATCCTCTTCTGTGACATGTGGGCATACCCTAGATTACCCAACTGCAGGAGGGCTGATACCCCAATTTAGCATTGCCATAACCGTTATGCATAACGTATATTGGGGAGAAGTCCAGAGAAAGTTGTAATGCGGGGGTGGCAAAGTGACTATCATGTACCTCTTCTTGGGTATGCTTGATCTCTTGGTTGTTTTGGCTTTGTTATTCCAGCTCTTCCGGTGGCCATACTTCCGTTATTGGAAAGGGATTCTTCTCATATCTGTGTTGAGCTCGGTCGAATCCTATTATTTCAGAATCGAATACGAAATCCCGCAATGGGATATTGCTGTACAAGGTTTAACTCTTCTGCTCGGTCTGAAGTATATGCTCAAGGTCAGGCTGCATCATGCACTGACATTAACCGTCAGCGGTCTTCTGGCTTTTATGATCATTCAGGGTCTCGTACTGAAGGGCTTGGAAGCGCTTGGCATTGTGAGTATGAACATTATCTACGAGAACATAGGTATTGATTTGTTTACCTTGCAAGTGTCGTGCCACATCGTCGGGTTTGGGATCGCGTATACCCTCTATAAGCTTCGCCTGGGCTTCTCTTACGTAACCGTTCCTGCTTGTAATCGGCATCGGTCGCAGTCTCCGGGAGACAAGCTGGCTGTCGTGGTCCACATTCTTGCTGTTCTGATTGTATTGAGCACGATGTTCTTGGTCATTCAATACGGTGGCAGGGGTTTGGATGTCGTCGTCTACACGGGGCTCCCCGTTTTGGCAGGGCTCATGTATTTGGCCTACCAAGAAGAAATCCGGACGTGACGTACAGCATGGGGCTGCATCGCCGTCTTGGAGCTTCCGGATAGGAAGTAGACATGACATCCGTGCCAGATCACGATATAATGAGCGGACGGTCTTGTTGATGAAGGGGGAAGCGGCATGGCGAAAGCAAAGGTGGCGAAGCGACCAACACGGGATGAATTCGAACTGGAGGAACTGGGTAATCAACTGGTCGAGGCCAAAAATGAAGATTCCGAAATTGTGCTGACGGTGTGGGGATGGGAAGAACAGGTAAGAGGGCGGATCGTACATATGGATTCGCGTACCAAGCTCGTCCATCTTCAGTGTCAGGATGAAGTCACGAAGGTGCCTTTCATGGATATTATGAGAATGGATTATCCAAGAGACTAAGTCCGAAGAAGGTGGCGATGAGATTGTGGGTTGTCATGGCGGCTCTGCTGTTCATGCTTCTATTCTATACGGCAGCTGCTGTGCTATTGGTAAAGGTGATCACTAAAAAAGCCCTCAGACGTGACGTTACTCCGGTTCAGCTTATGGGATTACTTATCGGGCTGGCGGTTGCCGCCTTGACGGTGCAAAGGCTTTATTACGCCCAGCCGTTAGGTTCTGCACATCTGCTGCCGCTGATTGTGTCTGCACTTCTGGTATGGAAGGGCGATTCGCTAGGACGTAAGTGGCGCTAGATTCAAAGCCATTGGCAGCCAATATGGAGCATTCAAACATGCAGTCCATTCTCTCAGGGAATGGGCTGCATGTTTTTTATTCAGGCAACCGAGTTTTCGCTATTATGGCAACGTATAGTCTAGGCTGGATCCATAAGATTTAATCAGCCAGGAATCACTTAGAAGGTCTCGTTCAGCTGGATGAGAGTTCGGGCACGTCTATTGTATAGGAGAATACAGTATTTGTGTATGAAACCCTGCCTGGAACATAGAGTTGGCCCACACGGACGGGCAGCATGCGGAATATAGTAATTCTAGCAAGGGATAACCAGCCCTTGGCCCGAGCAGCTGCACGGAAAGGAGATGGGAACCATGGCGAAAGGGTTTGATTGTGCGACTCCGCTTACTGCATCGCTGGTCAAGCAATTTGCCAGTCAGGGCTTCACCTTCGTAGGCAGGTATCTGGCCGAAGCGGGGTCATGGAAGCGGCTATCTCCCGCAGAGGCCAAGCTAATATCTGACGCTGGCTTGTACATCGTCTCATTCTTCGAACGCTATGCCAACCGGGTTCGCGAAGGAGCGGCCGCTGGTACGGCCGATGGCAAGCTGGCGCTTCGCTACGCACAGGAAGTGGGCCAGCCGGTCGGATCGACCATTTATGCGGCAGTGGACTATGATGCGCCGGCAGGTGACTTTAATGCGATCGAGGCGTATATCCGGGCATTCGATGCCCAAATTACGGGGTACGAAGCCGGAGTCTACGGCTCTTATTATGTTGTCAAAGCGATGCATGAGCGGGGCGTGACGGCCAAGCTGATGCAGACCTATGCCTGGAGCAGAGGATTGAAGTATGATGCTATCAGCATTTATCAGTATAAGAACGATGTGATCGTCAACGGGATTGGGATTGACTATAACGAATCCAATGGGAACGCAGGGGGGTGGAAGGTAGGGATGGCTATCATACAGCAGCCGTGTCTGGACCCGGGCGTCGCGCAGACAGTCATCAACACCTGGATCAAGAAATCATGGGCGGATGCGGAAGCCGCCAAGAAAGGGGCTGACTCGGCAACGGTCCAGGCGCTGACAGACCAGCAGAAGTATTATAACCAGCTCGCGAATGCGCTGAGGGATGCGGCGGGACTGCCGCGTGAATAACGAAGTCATCTTTAGTGCCGCTGGCCTCGGCTTGCGGGAACTCATGCAGCGATTCGCTCGCTGCCTACATAAGAACAGCTTAGCCGCCTGCTGAAGCGGGCTTTCGATGCGTGAGCACCGGGCTGTGGAGGACAAGGGATAACGCACTTCGGCCGATACGGGAGAGACAGTGTGCCGAGATTATTGCAGATGTTTACAAAGGAGAGCAGTTCAATTAACAGGCATCTGACTTTATTATTATACAGAGTAGGACCTATACCATCACTTAACGCAGGGAGAGAATACTCTTGTTGAAAAAAGGATCGATCATGGTGAGTTTAACGGCGCTGCTCATCGTTAGCGGCTGCGGTACAAGCGGACAAGCCCCCTCTACACAAGGATCGCAGACACCTAAGCAGGAGCCGGCCAAGCAAGAAGCGCCGAAGACTGAGCCTGCTGCCGCTATTTCTGGCAAGCTGTCCTTCTATACTTCCCAGCCCGAAGACGATGTGACCAAGCTGGTAGCAGCTTTCAATAAGAAATATCCGGACGTGAAGGTTGAAGATTTCCGCTCCGGCACGGAAGAAGTTACAGCCAAGCTTCAAGCCGAGAAACAAGCAGGCAAGGTACAGGCAGATGTGCTGCTGTTGGCCGACGCCGTTACCTTCGAAGGACTGAAGAAGCAGGGCTTGCTGGCCTCTTACAAATCGCCGGAGCTGACGAAAATTCCGAAAGACCTCGTAGACGCGGACGGCGCCTATGCCGGTACGAAGGTCATGGCTACAGTGCTCGCTGTGAATACGGGTAAGGTCAAGACATTGCCGACTTCCTGGAAGACGCTGACTGCTGCCGAAGGCAAGGACTCCGTTATCATGCCGAGCCCTCTATACTCGGGTGCAGCGGCCTATAACCTGGGTGTATTCACCCGTACGGACGGATTTGGCTGGGACTACTTCAAGGGTCTGAAGACCAACCATATATCTGTTGTGAAGGGCAACGGAGCCGTATTGAATGCTGTGGCAGCAGGAGAGAAGCCTTACGGGATGGTCGTCGATTATCTGGTGGCCCGAGAGAAAGCGAAGGGCTCTCCGATTGAGCTGGTCTATCCGTCGGAAGGCGTACCTGTGATCACGGAGCCGATCGGAATTTTGAAAAATTCAGCTAATGAGAAAGCTGCCCAGGCGTTCGTGGACTTCGTGCTCTCCGAGGATGGCCAAAAACTGGCCTCCAGCATCGGGTATACCCCGATCCGTGAAGGTGTAGCACCTCCCAAAGGTTTGAAGGGCTTGTCGGAATTTAAAGTTCTCTCTTCGGATATCGGCAAGCTGGCCGAGGCACGCGAAGCGGATAAGAAGCAATTCTCGCAAGAATTTGGCCAATGAGGATGGATTCCAACGAAGCTGGCAACAGGTGAAATATGCGAAGGAGGGGGACGGGGGCATTCCCGCCCTCCTTTTTGTTGTCCGGCGACTGGGAATGCCCGCCCTGCTCGTGCTGGCGACTATCGCACGGGCTGTATTCTTCGTGCTGCCTATCGCCAAGCTCGCGTATCTTAGCATCCAGGACACCGCAGGGTTCACGCTCTCGCATTATGGACCTGGATATGTGCTGAGGAAAATCCCCGTGATCTGGAGTGGGCGACGCTCGGAGGACGGGATCTGGGAGATCAGTTCTCCCCTGCAGTTCTAGGTTCATGACCGGGTCACACTGAATATGCAGCCGGGCGAGCAGGTCAGGAGCCTGAGCGGCTTGAAGGTATCTCTTGTCAGCGCGGAGTTATATGGAATAGAAAACCCAGCCCCTGTCTTCTTAAGCCTTAGGAGACAGGGGCTGTTTGCGCGAAATTTTCTTAATATTTTCCCTGGCGTGTCCATACATATCAGGGGAAACCCCATACTGGATAAAAGGACGTGTGGACATGAACGCTGACCTGCCTCATGAGAAGGCGACGCTGCGCATCCAGGGCATGACCTGCTCCGCCTGCGCGACGAGGATTGAAAACGGGCTGTCCAAGCTGCCGGGCGTTGCCTCCGCCTTCGTCAATCTTCCGCTGGAGGCGGCTTACTTGCGCTACAACTCTTCGCAGATAGAGGTGGCGCAGATTACGGAGCGAATCAGACAGCTGGGCTTTGCCGTTGCTCTCTCGGAAGAGGGCCGTTCCGGTGAACTGCCGGCCAAGCAGGGCGGGGCGGCGGACTGCCGAAACCGGTTCCTCGGCTCACTGCTGCTGACGCTTCCGCTGCTGTGGCCGATGCTGCAGCATGTACCGTGGACAGCGGACTGGTGGGTGCCGAGCTGGGTGGCTCTCCCCTGGACCCAGCTGGCATTGGCCACGATCATCCAGCTCGTCTGGGGGCTTCCTTTCCTAGAGGGAGCCTGGAGGTCGCTGCGTCGCGGAGCGGCCAACATGGAGGTGCTGATCGCCATCGGAACGACAGCCGCTTATTTGTACAGCCATTATCTCGTATTTCGTCCCCCGGTAGAAGGGCATCCGGCGTTATACTTTGAAACCTCGGCGGTGCTGATCACCGTGGTATGGCTGGGCAAATGGCTGGAGGCCCACTCCAGGCAGCGCGCCCAAGCTTCCATGCAGCACAAGCGGTCGCTGCTGCCTGCTTCCGCCTGCAAGGAAGTGAACGGTGAGGAGGAGGAGATCGCATCTGCGCTGCTTCGCAAGGGCGATGTGATCGTGCTGTCGGCAGGCGATACGGTACCGGCAGACGCGCTTGTCGTGGAGGGAGGGGGGCTGGCCGATGAGGCTTCTCTGAACGGTGAGAGCCTTCCCCGGGAGCTTCGCGAAGGGGACCGGGTGTGGGCAGGCGCACGCGTGACGTCCGGGATGCTCAAGGCCAGAGTAGAGCAGGCCGGAGCGCAGAGCTCGCTCGGGAAGGTGATTCGTGCGCTGGAGGAGGCACAGGGGTTGAAGCTGAGCCTTCAGGCTCATGCCGACCGGGCGGCCGCCTGGTTTGTGCCGATCGTACTGGGCCTTGCTGCCGCTTCCGCGTTAGCGTGGTATGTCCTGGGCCGCCCCGGCGACGCAGGATATGCCCTTCGTGTCGGCATCGCTGTGCTAGTGTGCGCATGCCCCTGCGCGGTAGGCATGGCAGCCCCGTTGTCGGTGTTCATCGGCTCGCGCAGGGCAGCGGAACGGGGAATTTTGTTTCGCAGCGGGGCGGCGATGGAAGCTTTGCAGCGTGTCGATACGATGGTGCTGGACAAGACCGGCACGCTCACGCAGGGCATTCCGGTCGTCACGGGCTGGCTCCGTGGGCCTCATGCACCAGGCGATCTGTTGCGTCTCGTGGCTTCAGTCGAGCAACGCTGCGAGCATCCGATCGCAGGCGCGTTCGTGCGCGAGGCGGGTAAGCAGGGGATCGTGCTGCTACCGGCTTCGGAGGTGGAGGAGCTGCCTGGATTGGGCGTGCAGGGCCGGGTGGGAGAGCGCCGTGTCGTGGTCGGCTCCGGCAGGCTGATGAGCCAGTTGGGTATCCGTTGCCCTGAGAGCGATCTGCTGCGGCAGTGGGAGGAGCAGGGCCGGACGGTGATGCATATCGCTGTGGAAGGAGCGTGGGTCGGGGCAGCAGCCATGGCGGATGCGTTGCGCACAGATGCGGCGTCAGCCCTGCGCAGGCTGAGGAAATCGGGGCTGCGGACGGTTCTCGCGACGGGTGACGGCAGTCGGGCCGCTTGGCATGCCGCCCGGCTTGCCGGGATCGGCGACATCCGCTCGAACTGCTTGCCGGCTGATAAGCTGGCCATTGTCCGTGAATGGGGCGAGCGGGGGCACCGGGTAGTTATGGTCGGGGACGGCCTGAACGATGCGGCGGCGATGGCTGCCGCACATAGCTCCATCGCGGTCGTCAATGCGACGGAAGCGGCCAGGGAAGCAGCTGATGTGCACGTGCTGAGGGCTGATTTCGACGCCGTTCGCGAGGCGGTCGACATCAGCCGGCAGACGGTCCGCAACATTAAGCAAAATCTGGGCTGGGCATTTGCTTACAATGCACTGATCCTGCCGCTAGCCGTCGCAGGTCATATCGAGCCTTGGGCCGCTGGAGCGGCTATGACGGCCAGCTCGCTGACGGTTACGTTGAATGCGCTCCGTCTGCACGCCAGGCTCCGCACTCCGCGCTCCAACACGGAGAGGGGCGAAATGTCACTTGTTATCCAAATGGGGAAGCACAAATGACTCTTTCGAGTCATAGCCAGCCACTGTTTCCTTATGATTTGATTAAGGGAGCGTAGGGATGGAGTAAGACTCACTTTGTATACCGGCATTTGAAAAGTCTGATTCTGATTATTCCAACAACCCTGACCATCGGTTTATGGGAGCATGTCTGTCAGCTGCAAGTGTTCACGACGGTGAAGGCCACCGGGCCGAAGAAGTCTCCGGCTCACCTCCCGAAGGAAGTGTTGGAATGTGTGGCCTGGGAGAGGTCCGACAAGGAAATCTCGGACGAGCTGGATATCTCGAGCATACGATCACAATCATTGGAAGCCTATTGGCCATAAGCTTCACTTGGAAAACCGGGTGCCATTGATGAGATACGCGTATGAAACAGGATGAATTCATCCTAGATTTTTAGCGAAATGAGGGATGCGATATGAAACGGTCATGGATGCTGGTAGTAGGGGCGGTTTCGCTGGCGCTGGCGCTTGCCGGCTGCGGCAGCAAGGGTGCAGGCGGTGGAGAAGGACAGGGACAAGGAACGGCCGCAGGGACGACAAACGCGCAAGCGCTGTACAAGTCCAATTGCTTGGCCTGTCATGGAGATCAGCTGCAGGGAGGCATGGGACCCAAGCTGCAAAAGGTGGGGGCCAAGCTGAGCGCGGAACAAATCACCGCCAAAGTTCAAAACGGCGGGGGCGGCATGCCCGCCTATACCTCCAAGCTGAAGCCAGAGGAGATTCAAGCCTTGGCGGCTTGGCTTGCCGAGAACAAATAACGAAATATCCAAGACGCTTAGAATGGAGATTATACGGATGCAACCTGCTTTCAAACCCATTGTGAAATCGATGCTAGCCATCGTTCTGACCTGCGCGCTGGCAGCCTGCGGCTCGAGCGGGCATGCCGGCCATACGGGAAGCTCCCTAGCTTCCGAGTCACAGCTCGCGAGTGGCCAGACGCCTTTTCTGACCTTCCGCGACGCCTCAGGTCAAGAAATCAAGCTGGATCGCAAGCCCGAGCGGATCGTCATGCTGAATACAGAGCTGCTGGATCTGTTGTACCAGGCAGGAGGCGCCGCTGTCGGACGCTCCACTGCCCCTGGCTATACGCCCCCGGAGGCTGCGCGAGGCGTCCAGGAAGTCGGTCAGATCAATAGTGTCAACATGGAGGAGATTTTCAACCTCAAGCCGGACCTGGTGATCGGCCAGCCCTTGTTTCATGCCAAGCTGAGAACGCAGTTCCAGGAAGCTAACATTCCTTTTTCCGTGCTTACTGTGAAGTCTGCGCAAGACATCAGCAGCAACGGCAAGCTCATGGGGCAACTGGCCGACAAGGAAGAAGCTGTAACGGCTTCCCTTCAGCGAATGGAAGAGCAGATCAAAACCATGATCGGTAAGCTGCCGCAGGGGAAGGAGCCGACCTTCGCTATGCTGACGGTCATGGGCAACTCACCGTCGATTCAGAAAGGCTCGTCGATTGCTCTTGATGTAGCCGCCGGGCTGCATATGAAGAATGTGGCCGAAGGCCTGCAGGTAGGACCGATGGGAGCCGTCCCTTTCAGCATGGAGAAGCTAGCCGAGCTGAATCCCGATTATCTGTTCTGGACCGTTCATGGAACGGAGGACAGCGGGCTGGAGACGATCAAGAAGCAGCTGGAAGGCAACCCGGCCTGGTCGTCCATCAAGCCGGTGAAGGAGGGGAAGTTTTATATGCTTCCCTCGCGGTGGTTCGTCAACAATCCAGGCTTTGAGCTGGACAAGTCCTATGCCTATCTTGCCCAAATTGTGTATCCAGAAAGCTTTGGTGGCAAGCCATGAATAGAAAAGGAAGGAAGGTCACGTTAACATTCAGACTGCTGCTGCTTCTGAGCATGGGTCTAGTTGCCTTCTTGAGTATCTTGCTTTCTTTGAGGTATGGAGCGGTGGAGGTGGGTATGCGCGAAATGCTTGGCATCTTGTTCCTGGGTGAGCAGTCGGCGCATGCTTCAATTATTTGGAATATTCGCCTGCCACGTGCGCTGGTGGCGGCGTTATGCGGTTTCCAGTTGGCCGTTGCGGGCCTGTTGCTTCAGGGGGCCATGCGCAACTCCATGGCCGATCCTCATCTAATCGGTGTATCGTCAGGCGCAGGCTTGCTCGGCATTCTTATGATCCTTGTCTACCCTGCAGCAACGCAGCTTGTCGTGCCAGCGGCTTTCATCGGTGCGCTGGCGGCCGCCATGCTGGTGTATGCATTGGCTTGGAAGAGAGGCGCCTCGCCTGTGCGAATTGTGCTATCGGGTGTAGCTGTCTCGGCGTTTTTGAATTCGGGCATTTCAGGCTTGCTAACATTCTATAGCGAGCGTGTGGAGGGGGCGCTGTCTTTCTTGATTGGGAGTTTGTCGGCCCGAAGCTGGGAGCATGTAAACATTCTCTGGCCGTATACAGCCTGTGGTATTGTAGTCTGTATGCTGCTTTCCTCCCGCATGAATGTTCTCTCGCTTGGAGACGAGGTCGCTCGCGGACTTGGCATGCAAGTTGAGCTGACACGCTTCATCTGCCTTGCTGTAGCCTCCTTACTTGCGGCAAGTGCTGTCAGTATCATCGGCATGATGGGTTTTGTCGGACTGATCGTTCCTCATGCGGCCCGATTGTTGGTCGGACAGGACTATCGCCTGCTATTGCCGGCAACCGGATTGCTGGGGATAGCCGTGCTGTCTCTGGCCGATCTGGCGGGGCGCTTGCTCTTTGCGCCGGTGGAGCTGGCTGCGGGCATCGTGATGGGAGCGGTCGGGGGACCTTTTTTCTTACTCTTGCTTCGGCGGCGCAAGCCCGCTGGCTAGATTTTCAGCTTTCGTAGCGATAATAGCTCTTAGGAGCCATACTGAGGGTTTAGGAAGGCCGTATGCTGATGTCCCAAGTCGGAGGCGTGCATACATATGAAGAACTAGCATCTTAACTAAGAAGGCGGTGTTGTCCATAACGACTGCACGGCTTGATCCATCCATATATGAGAAGCTGATTTAGCTGCCCTCAACCCTCAAGCCCCGCTGCCTATATAGACGCAGTCGGGGCTTGAAGATTGAGGCGCTAGAAGTCAGGGCGGCGCAATCGAAGATCAACTGGTCATCGTCTGTCGATAGATGCCCGGTTGTCCTCTGTGGCCGAGGCGTCGAGTCTGTAGCCCACCCCCCACACGGTACGGATGATGCTGGAAGCATAGGGACGTATGGCGTCAAGCTTTCCCCGAATGCGCTTAATATGAGAATCGACCGTCCGGCAGGAGCCGTCCGTCTGGTGTTTCCATACTCTGCGGACCAGGGCTTCCCGGGTAAAGGTAATGCCTTCGTGAAGCGCCAGCTGCCTTAGCAGATCGTATTCCTTGAGCGTCAGGGACAGCTCTTGCCCATGAAATACGATGCGTCTGGCACGATGGTCGATCAGCAATTGAGGCACGGCAGTCTCAGCCGTGTGTATAGGCCGCTCCGGACCCAGCATTGGCCTTGTTCGTCGTAGAATGGCGTTTATCCGGTGCATCAGCTCGCGTGGGCTGAACGGCTTGGCGACATAGTCGTCGGCTCCGGCTTCGAAGCCGAGCAGTTTGTCCGATTCATCCCCTTGGCGGCTGAGCAGAATGACGGGCGTGGATTTCATGCTTTTCAGCAGCCGGCATACCTCCGGGCCGGAAATATCTCTCAGCTTGACGTCGAGCAGGATGATATCGTACGGTCTCTCTAGCGCCATGGTCAGAGCCTGCTCGCCATGAACAGCTTCCTCTGTCGCCGCATCATGGCCGTTCGCGTACAGCTTGATCAGACGACGAACCCGGTCCTCCTCGTCGGCGATCAATAGACGGTAAGACGGAGAGCGCATGGAATCAACCCCTTTCCTCTTCATTGTAGCTTGGTCCGGTAAAGAAACGCATGCCTCGTAAGGGTTATTTCAACGTCAAATTCGTGTCCAATTGTTGACTGCCTCGTGAACAAAAATTAACCCTAAGGTGCTGTTTTAAGGCCGTGCAGAGCAGGGTATCGGTAGAATATCCAGCTTATTTGTAACATGACCGGAGAGCCGCACCTATGACTCGGAGGGGTTATATCCGTTGCTCGACCCGTTCTGTTCTTCCGTACATGCTCACACAGTATTCATAAATGGACTTACAATTGACTCCTCCGAGTCATTGGCCCCGCTGGCAAAAGTTTTATAATAAGAGTTAGGAGCAGCCATAAGGAGGAGATCAGCATGCAGCAGCGAAACGTAGAGGGCATCATGAGGTTCAGCAAGCTTAAGACGAATACGGCTACGAGAAAGGCTGAGCAGGCGATCGAGAGTCTGCTTAACCGGAAGCTGAAGGTGAACTTCAATACGGTATCGCTGGAAGCGGGCGTATCCAAGCCCTTTCTGTACACTCAGCCGGAACTGAGAAGCCGGATTGAGGAGCTGCGTATCCAGACGGAGCGCTGGGGAGAGCTGGCATCGGAGCGAGGCTATGCGTTGGAGCGTGAGAATGAGAGACTGAAGAGAAAGATTAGCAAGTTAGAGAGAATGATTCAAAACTTGAGAGATGCTTAAATATTTAAAGTAAACAGAAGATTTAATGAAAAGACAAAATATTAGCGATTACGGTTCATTCTGAGCCGACACGGCTTAGATAAAATCATCCTTGTTTTCAAGCAAGGATGATTTTTTTGGACAGAAAGTACATGTTGGTTTTGAAATTTCCTATTCCATCCGGAGCAATGGGAGTCTGGAAGGGGTCAGGCGTTCTCTGTTCGGCCAACCTCACAATCTTGTATATTTACCTGAAATTTACAGTAGACCGCTTTGCGGCTTCTATCCTTCTGTAGACATAAAAAAATCGGGCCCCGTCTCGCGACGAAGCCCTTTCATGGGAGAGGAGAAACCGGACGAAGAGCTTATGGGGAACGTAAGTCTTCTCCGCGGTTATCTACGACATTTTCGGATGTCGATAATTCAAGGATTGCCGGAATGGCGGCTTCTTATACATGGGCTGCGCAAAATTTTCAAGCATTGCTTTGTGCTAGGTTTCCTCTTTATGGTACGATAACGGTAATTCAGCGAGAGAAAGAAGGATGCAAGCGCATGAGGGTAATTTCGGGCAGCGCCAAAGGCAGAACGCTCAAAGCGGTGCCGGGGATGGGGACAAGACCCACCACGGATAAAGTGAAGGAAGCGGTCTTCAGTATGATCGGCCCGTATTTCGACGGGGGGCTGGTGCTGGACCTGTTCGGAGGAACAGGTGGACTAAGTATTGAAGCGCTGAGCCGCGGGATGGACCGGGCCGTGCTGACGGACATGGATAAGAAGGCGATCGATACGATCCGCCTGAACTTGCAGGCCACCGGCTTCGAAAGCCGGGCCGAAATATACCGCACCGATGCGCAGAGGGCGTTGAAGGCGCTGGCGAAGCGGGACTTGAAGTTCGATTTGGTATTTCTGGACCCCCCATATAAGTTGAAGGTTATACAGAAGCTACTGGAGGAGTTAACCGACGAAGCTCTGCTGAACGGCGGAGCCAGGGTGGTCGTGGAGCATGATACAGACGATCGCTATGATGAGCCGATCGGTGATTTGGAGCCGGTGCGCCGGGCTGAATACGGAGCTACTGCCATTACGGTTTTCCGGATGGCCGGACAACCTGACAAGGAGATGACGATCTGATGGAAGCAACGACTAAGCAGGCTGAACGGCGTTATACGGTAGCGGTATATCCGGGCAGCTTCGATCCGGTAACGCATGGGCATATGGACATTATCCGCCGTGCGGCAAATGTGTTCGATAAGCTGGTTGTAGCGGTGCTGAACAACTCCAGCAAAAATCCGTTGTTTTCCGTAGAGGAGCGGACGGAGCTGCTCCGGCAGGCAACAGCGGATCTGCCGAATGTGGAGATCGACAGCTTCCGGGATCTGCTCATTAATTATATGAAGCAAAAGGATGCCCATTTGATCGTCAGAGGGCTCAGGGCGGTATCGGATTTTGAGTATGAGCTGCAATTGGCGTCTACGAACCGTAAGCTGTGTGAGGATATCGAGACGTTTTTTATGACATCATCCCCGCAATATTCGTACCTAAGCTCAAGCATCGTCAAAGAAATCGCCCGCTTCCACGGTCCGGTTACCGATCTGGTGCCACCGGTCGTAGAGCAGGCGCTGCGGGTGAAGTTCAGCCAAGAGCACAAGTAGGCGTCTAAAGCTCCGGCGGCTACTTGGAGGAATGACGGCCTCGGTAAAACAAGAAGGCGGCGAAGATGGACAGGACGAGCATGACGAGCAGGGTGCTGCCGAGCTGCAGCATCATCGGGCTGATGAACGGCCACCAGCGGTCCTGTTCCATCAGCCAGCTGCTATTCCGCGACAAGGCTGGCGCCCAGGCTGCCACGGTTGCGTCCTTGCCGAAGTAAGCATATAGCGGATGCCAGGCGAACAGCGTGGCGACATAAGCGATGCCTCCGTGCTGCAGGCGAGCCAGCATGAAGCGCGAGAAGCGAAGGTCCGTAGCTGCTGTGAAGCTGCGGACCTGGGCGTGCGAGGAAAGTCCTCCCCAGGCGAGCAGCGCACTCAGCGCAGCGAAGCCCCAGGGGATGCCGCTGCTGTATACGTCGTCCAGCTGCTCCGTGATGGCGAAGGCTCCGAGATGCGGCTCGAGAATTCCAGCCACCGATGCAGACAGGAAGGCGCTCAGATCGTCTGCCGGGAGGCTCGAGGCCCAGTGCTGAAGGACGAGAGCTGCAGCGTCGGTAAAGCCTGTTGAATAAACCGCCTGCAGCAGCACGGAAAACATCATCATGCAGCCTCCGATGACAAAGAGCTGCTGCACGCCCGAGGATACTGCGTCGCCGAGCAGCTTGCCGAACGTTCGGCCATCCTGTGCCCGGGACTCCTCCAGGGTGGAGAAGAATCGCGTAACGATGCCTTTTCCATCCCGCAGATAGGGGGTCTGCTCCGCATCCGGGGAGATCCGCAGACGATGAATCATAGCGAGAATCAAGGCCGAGCCATAATGAAGGACGGCAAGTGTCAGACCTGCAGCAGCGCTTTGGAGAAAGCCGACGCCGACTACGCTGACCAGAATTACCGGACTAAGCAAATGAGAGGCGGCCATCAGCCGCTCGGCTTCGTCACGCGTCAGCTGGCCGCCGTTGCGCAGCCGGCTGACGGCAGCGGCTCCGGCGGGCATACCGGCCGTGAAGCCAATCGCCATGATAAAGCCGCCGATGCCGGGAATGCGCAGCAGCACACGGAATAACGGCTCGAACAGAATGCCGATGCCGTGCAGCAGACCAAGGCCGCGCAGCAGCTCCGTCAGAATGAGGAACGGCAGCAGGGCCGGGAAGACAAGCTTCCACCAGAGCTGGAGCCCTTGCAGCGAGGATTGGAAGGCTTGGTCGGGAAATACAATAATACTAACCACGAAGGCAAGGGCTCCGGCGCCGAGCAGGAACGTGGTCAGCCTGGGGGCAATCAGGGCGGATAATCGGGGCATCCGAATCCCTCCGGCTTGTCAGATTGGTACATGTTTACGCGTCCTTTGCATGGAATAGACCAGAGGCGCGTACGATAGACAAGGCAGGGTAGAGACAGAGGTGGGAGAGAGATGGAAGATTCCGGACATGTAAAACAAGCGTCGCGCATCGTATTTTCGGTGTTCGCGGCGATCTTGCTCGTATTTGTAGTTTATTTTGTTCCGCTGCCTTATTACATTTTCAAGCCGGGAACGGCTGAAGTACTCGCTCCCATGGTACAGGTCAAGGAGCAGGCGGGCGAGGACAAGGGGCAATTTATGCTGACGACGGTCCAACTGACCGAAGTTAATATTGCTGCGTATCTGATGTCCTTCGTCACGCCTTATCAGGAGCTTCGGCTGAAGAAGGATCTGTTGAAAAACAATGAAACCCGTCAGGAGTATTCTCAGCGGCAGGAGATTGTGATGCATACGTCGCAGGCGGATGCGATTCAGGCTGCCTACAACAAGTTGAAGATTCCCTATCACATCCGCAAGGACGGTGTCGTGGTCCAGCAGGTATTCCCGGAATTTCCGGCCAATGAGGTGCTGCAGGCAGGAGACTATATCGTAGAGCTGGAGGGTAAGCCGATCCAGACCTATGACGATATGCGGGCAGCACTTCAGGACAAGAAGGCCGGGGAATCCGCCAAGGTTGGTTACAAGCGCGGAGATGTCCTTCGAACGCGTGATATTGCTCTAGCGGTTCTGCCCGATCAGGAGAAGGTAGAGATGTCCGCCAGACGTGTCGGATTGGGCATTGTGCCTGCGGAGGTTCACAGCGTACAGGCCGACCGGCCGGAGGATCAGGTGTCGATTCAGGCTGGGGAGATCGGAGGCCCTTCGGCGGGCTTGATGTTCTCACTGGAGATTATGAACCGGCTCAGTCCCGAGGATCTGACGAAGGGACACCGGATTGCCGGAACGGGAGAAATTACGCCGGAAGGCAAGGTAGGCGTGATCGGCGGCATCATGCATAAGGTGGTGGCGGCCGACCGGGCGGGCGCGGAAATTTTCTTCGCGCCCAAAGATATTCAGGCTGCCAATGGCGCAACGATACCGAATTACTCTGACGCGGTTAAGCGTGCGCAGGAGATCGGGACGAGCATGAAGATCGTACCGGTCGGCACCGTGGACGATGCGCTTCGTTACTTGGCCGAGTTAAAACCCAAGTCCTCATAGTCTTGATCTTCATCGGTTGCGGGATGAAGAGCAGCCGGTGATTCTAGGCGGACCGGCGGCTCATAGTAATCCCGCAGCCAATCGCGTGCCGTAGCTTCGCGGTAAGCAAGACTATGTACGGCAGTGGCGCGGATATCCAGCTCCAGGAAGGGCGAAGGCGACGTCGTGACCTTGGTGACGACAGGAACCTTCGCCTTTTTTTTCATCTGCTTGAGCAGCTCCCGCCCGCGCGCGCTGAAGCCCAGCACACGGATATAAGAGATGCCGTGGGCCAGCCGGTCTGCGCTAAGCTCCTCTTTGGTGTGGCCCAGCAGAATGCGCAGCAGCATCCTCTGCAGCTTGGTGCGGGTATAGCGTCTCGTCTTGAGCTGCGCCAGCAAGGCTTCGACTGCTGACCCGCCGGGCTGCTGGCAGCGGGCCAAGGCGCTGTGGATACGGTGCTCGAGGCCTTCGCTGACCTCGGCCATGGCGGCCAGCTGTGCAGGCGATTGCGTCAACAGCCGCTGAAGCAGCGGCTGGGCGAGCAGCTCCCAGTGTACGGGCGCTCTGCCGGCATGCCACTCCCGCTCCAGAATCCGTGCGGTCGACTCTGGCACGTAGGGCCGGATCTCGTCGAGCGAGCCTTGCTCCAGCAGCAGCTTGCGCAGCGCCGTTGCGCTGGCGATCCGCGCGTCCGTCACGTCGGACTGGCTATACTCGGCCTTCGTGCGGCGGATCGTCAGCGGCCGGATGGCGCTCTGCAGACGGCGCAGCGCGATCAGATAATGCAGGCCCAGCGTATTGTTAGGCTTAGCCAGCTCGGCTTTGTCCATGCCGGGCAGCAGCCCGGCGACGGCGGCGCTGTAGGCAGCCGGATACGGCTGGCCGCGCTCCAATTCTGCGGCAAGAGCCGCCCGGAAGGCGGGCGGCTCGTCGACCAGCAGGTCGGCGGCTGTGGACAGTCCGTCCAGCGAGCCGCTCTCGCTGCCGAAGCAGAGGCTGTCGACGACGCCGGTCGCCTCAAGCGTCGCGACGGCGCCGTAAGCGAACCATTCGGCCGGCTGAGACGCATAGGCGACCGGCAGCTCAAGCACCAGATCGGCGCCCATGGCAAGGGCCATCTCGGCCCGTGCCCACTTGCCCGCCAGCGCGGGCTCTCCGCGCTGCAGGAAGTGGCCGCTCATCACGCAGACTGCGGCGTCAGCGCGGGCAGCCTGCTGGGACTCGCGGAAATGGTAGAGATGACCATTATGTAAAGGATTATATTCGACGATGAGACCGACGGTCCGCATGGATGATTCCTCCGGCTATTGACAATTCTGAGTGAATGTCCTATGATTCATCACTATATCACGAAGTGAAAATGTTGACAAAAGGTAAGACTAATCGATATAATAATCTTTGTTTGTTTGGGGTGATAATCATGTTTATACATTGGAAGGATTTGGCATCGAAGGGCTTGCTGAAACTGGAGGGTCAAGAAGATCTGACAGGCATTCTCCCTACCGATGGCAGCCTTACCGGGTACGGACCGCTTCACGTTCATCTTGAAGCGCGCGATGTCGAAGGCGCTGCAGTCGTCGAAGGCAACCTGGAAATCGACGTAGAGCTTTCCTGTTCACGCTGTCTGACAGCTATTCAGGAGCATGTGGAGATTCCTTTTCATGAAACGTTCGTGAAGGGCGAAGAGAATGCGGCTGACGACTCGGACGAAGAGGACGAGGAAGAAGATGACGTTCTTTATGTGTCTGGGGACCGCATTGAGCTTGCGCCATTTTTGGCCGAGAGCGTGACGTTCTCGCTTCCGTACATTCCTCTATGCAAAGAAGATTGCAAAGGCTTGTGCCCCTCCTGCGGTACCGACCGGAACGAGCGGGAGTGTGGCTGCAGAACGGACAAGATCGACCCGCGTCTGGCAGGTCTTGCAGATTTATTCAAGAACGAGTAGAACGGGGCGCCGTACGCGTGAATTTGTTGAAGGAGGTGGGAAATATGGCAGTACCTCAAAGAAGAACGTCCAAAACACGCCGTGACAAGCGTCGGACTCACTTTAAATTGGAAGTACCGGGTATGGTGAAATGCAGCCATTGCGGCGAATTGAAATTGGCTCACCGCGTGTGCAAATCTTGCGGCACGTACAAGAACAGAGAGATCATCAACCAGTAATTTCATACAATGTCAAAGAGATAGTGCTCGCCTTTCGGCTTGAGTGCTATTTTTTTTGCCCGCTTCCCTTTTCATCGGGAATCCAGTATACTTTTCGTTATGTTACTTGGTCATAAGATAAAGTGTCAGTTCATAGATTGTCTAACATGCGGCTCCTGGGGCCGGAAAGTTTGAAATGAAAAAGGTGGTGCTCGCGATCGAACGCCTTCCCAAACGTCAACGCCAACAGCAGTTGGCCAAAGCGATAGAAGAAAATCCGTTTATTACGGATGAGGAGCTGACCAAGCATTTTCAGGTCAGTATACAGACCATACGTCTGGACCGGCTGGAGCTGGGGATCCCGGAGCTTCGCGAGCGCATGAAGCTGATGGCAGAGCAGTCCTATGATCAGGTCCGTTCGCTGCCGCTTCACGAGGTCATCGGGGACGTCATCGACCTCCAGCTCGACAAGAGCGGTATTTCCATGTTCGAGATCAAAGAAGAGCATGTGTTCTCCCGGACGAAAATTGCCCGCGGTCATCATATTTTTTCTCAAGCCAATTCACTGGCGGTTGCTCTGATCAACGATTCGGTAGCGCTGACGGCGGCGGCGGACATTCGTTTTGTACGCTCGGTCCGGCTTGCGGAGAAGTGCATCGCCAAGGCGTATGTCCGGTCGATCTCGAAGGGAAAGGCCAAGGTAGAGGTCTTTACATACGTTGGCGACGAAGTGGTGTTTCAAGGGAACTTCATTATTTATCATGCGAGCAAAGACCGCTCTGAAGGAGGAGACCTGCATGCGGATAGCGATTGACGCAATGGGCGGAGACCATGCGCCGCAGGCCACAGTGGAAGGTGCACTGCTGGCGGCGGCCGAATGGCCGGAGACGACCATTGTGCTAGTGGGCGACAACGCCCGAATCGAGCCGCTGCTTCAGGGCAGGAAGCCGGCGAACGTGGAGATCGTCCACGCGTCGGAGGTGATCGAGGCGGAGGACGAGCCGGTCAAGGCCGTCCGCCGCAAGAAGGACGCTTCGATGGTAGTGGCGGGGCGTATGCTCAAGGAGCGTGCCGTGGATGGGATGATCTCGGCTGGGAATACCGGAGCCCTGATGACGACTGGACTGCTGGTCGTCGGCCGGATGAAGGGCATCGAGCGCCCGGCGCTTGCTCCGATGCTTCCGTCGATGACGGAAGGGGGCGTGCTTGCGCTGGATCTCGGTGCCAATATGGACGCTACGCCAGAGCAGCTCGTCCAGTACGCGATTATGGGCAGCATCTACCGCAGCAAGGTGCACGGCATCCAACAGCCCAAGGTAGGCCTGCTGAATGTCGGCACGGAAGCGATGAAGGGCAATGAGCTGACGAAGGCAGCCTACCCGCTGCTGGAGCAGGCGCCCGTGCATTTCATAGGCAATGTGGAATCGCGGGATGTGCTGAATAAGCCATGCGATGTGCTCGTTTGCGACGGCTTCGCAGGCAATATTATGCTGAAGTCGCTGGAGGGAGCGGCCTCAGTCATTTTCTCCGCGCTGAAGACAGAATTTACGCGTACCTGGTATACGAAGATAGCCGCAGCCGTGGTAAAGAAAGGGCTGGGCAATTTTCGGAAGAAGATGGATTATAACGAGCACGGCGCCGCGCCGCTTCTCGGTGTGGACGGGCTGATGCTGAAGAGCCACGGCTCCTCCAGCGCACTGGCGGTCAAGAACGCGGTCAGACAGGCGCGCATTGCCGTCCAGAGTGATCTGATCGGCGGCATTCGTGCAGAAATCAGCAACGGAAGCGAGAGGTCTTAATGATGAATGTTCGGCCTGTAGGCATTATCGGCACCGGTAAATATGTGCCGGATCGGGTGTTAACCAATAGAGAACTGGAAAGCATGGTAGAGACGAATGATGAGTGGATCGTGACGCGCACCGGTATCCGGGAACGCAGGCTCGCCTCTAGCGAGCAGGCTACCTCGGATCTGGCGTATGAGGCTTCGATCCGTGCACTGGAGGCTGCCGGGGTAAGCCCGGAGGAGCTGGACCTGATTATCGTGGCGACGATTACGCCGGATATGGCGTTCCCGTCCGTGTCCTGCCTGCTGCAGCATCGGCTTGGAGCCAAGAAAGCGGCAGCCTTCGATCTGTCCGCAGCCTGCTCTGGCTTCATTTATGGGCTGGCGAACGGTTCGAATTTTATCGCGACGGGCGTGTACAAGCATGTGCTTGTCGTCGGCGCCGAGTGTCTGTCGAGGATAACGGATTACACAGACCGCAACACATGCATCTTGTTCGGCGATGGCGCGGGTGCCGTCGTGCTGGGTGAGGTAGGGGAAGGACGCGGCTTCAAATCCTTCGAGCTGGGGGCTGACGGCTCCGGCGGTTCGCTGCTGCAGGTAGCGGCCGGCGGCTCGCGTTGCCCGGCTACACCCGAGACGCTTGCAGGCAAGGGCCATTATATTTATATGGCAGGCTCCGAGGTGTTCAAATTCGCCGTGCGCATCATGGGCAATGCGGCGGAGGAAGCGCTGCGCAAGGCAGGGATGGACAAGTCGGATATCGACTTGCTCGTGCCGCATCAGGCGAACATCCGGATCATTCAGTCTTCGCTGCAGCGTTTGGAGCTGCCGGCGGAGAAGTGTATGATCAATGTGGACAAGTACGGGAATATGTCGGCAGCCTCTATCCCGGTTGCGCTGGCCGAAGCCGTCGAGCAGGGCCGTGTCAAGGAAGGCGATTCGCTGGTCCTCGTCGGCTTCGGCGGCGGTCTGACGTGGGGCGCTTCCGCCCTCGTATGGTAACGGAGAACTTACAGCTAGCAGGAGGTTGACATCATATGGGTAAAATAGCATTCGTGTTTCCAGGTCAAGGGGCACAGGCCATCGGCATGGGCAAAGACCTGGTAGAGACGGACGCAGCGGCCAGACGCCGCTACGAAGAGGCGGATGAAGCGCTCGGGTTTGCGCTTAGCCGCATTATTCTGGAAGGTCCGGAGGCGGAGCTGAAGGCTACGGCCAACACGCAGCCGGCGCTGCTGACTGCAAGCATCGTGTACCTGGAGCGGTTCCAGTCCATCCACGGGCTGCAGCCTGATTATGTAGCCGGGCATAGCCTCGGCGAATACAGCGCTTTGGTCGCAGCGGGCGTGCTCAGCTTTGCGGAAGCAGTCAGCACGGTAAGAGCGCGCGGGGAGTTCATGGAGGCGGCCGTGCCGAGCGGACAAGGTGCGATGGCGGCCGTACTCGGCGCAGAGCGCGAGGCGCTGCAGACACTATGCGAATCCATCAGCGCAGGCGGTCATCCGGTTGAGCTGGCTAACCTGAACTGTCCGGGGCAGATTGTGATCTCGGGAAGTGTAGCGGGCGTACAGGCTGTCGTCGAGCAGGGGAAGGAAGCGGCAGGAGCCAAGCGTGTTATTCCTCTCGAAGTGAGCGGACCGTTCCACTCCTCGCTGATGCGTCCGGCCTCCGAGCGGCTTGCGGCCGTGCTGGAGGGCGTTGCGATGAACCGGGCTGCTGTGCCGGTTGTGGCCAATGCCAGCGCAAAGCCGGTGCAGGAGCCTGAGGAGATCCGCCAGCTGCTTGTCGAACAGGTGCATGCGTCTGTACTCTGGGAGGATAGCGTAGCTTGGTTGATCGCCCAGGGCGTCGATACGTTCATCGAGTTCGGCAGCGGGAGCGTGCTGGCCGGCTTGATCAAGAAGATCGACCGCAGCGTGAAGGTTTATTCCATCAACAGCCTGGAGGCGCTGGAGCAATTCCAGCTGACAACGGCGTAATCAACGATTCAATCGGGCGCAGTCTGTGGGGAACTGCCCGTCAGGCTGACCGCCAATCGGGGAGGTAAACATATGCTTACGGGGAAAGTAGCGCTGGTTACAGGCGCATCGCGCGGCATCGGGCGCGCTATCGCGGTCACGCTGGCGGAAGCCGGTGCCGACGTTGTTGTGAACTATGCGGGCAGTGAAGGCGCTGCAGCTGAGACGGTAGCGCAGATCGAAGCGCTCGGCCGCCGTTCATTCAAGGTAAAGGCGAATGTCGGTTCCGTGCAGGAAGTCGAGGACATGTTCAAGCAGGTGCTGGAGGCCTTCGGCCGCATCGACATTCTAGTCAACAACGCGGGGATTACCCGCGATAATCTGATCATGCGCATGAAGGAAGAAGAGTTCGATGAAGTCATCGAAACGAATCTGAAGGGCGTGTTCAACTGCGTAAAAGCGGCCACGCGTCCGATGATGAAGCAGCGCTCAGGGCGCATCGTGAATATCTCGTCGGTCGTCGGCGCCCTGGGCAAT
The DNA here is from genome assembly GCF_038070315.1 of Paenibacillus filicis. Classification (NCBI taxonomy): domain Bacteria; kingdom Bacillati; phylum Bacillota; class Bacilli; order Caryophanales; family Paenibacillaceae; genus Paenibacillus; species Paenibacillus filicis. The sequence continues at coordinate 104,872 of NZ_JBBPCC010000025.1, forward strand.
CCGGGACAGGCGAACTACGTAGCTGCGAAGGCCGGAGTGATCGGCATGACCAAGGCAGCGGCGAAGGAACTGTCTTCTCGCGGTATCACTGTCAACTGTGTAGCTCCCGGCTTCATCGAGACGGATATGACCGACAAGCTGTCGGCAGAGCTGCGCGAAGGGCTGCTGAAGCAGATTCCGCTGGCCCGGCTCGGTCAGCCCGGCGATATCGCCAAGGCTGTGCGCTTTCTCGTATCCGAGGATGCCTCCTACATGACCGGTCAGACGATTCATATCGATGGCGGCATGTATATGTAGCAGCCTGCTCACGGGCCCATTTGCGGGGGGCTCTTGGTCGCAAGGTCCCCCCTTGGAAGCGCGTCCCCATGTTTGTCCGGGAGCGCTGCTGACACAATTTTGCCCGCTTGGCAGACTAGCTATGGCATTTTGTCCATAAGTTCAGTATAATACCAAAGAGGAGGTGAACCGGATGTCCGACGTTGTAGATCGCGTAAAGCGGATCGTAGTAGACCGTCTTGGCGTCGATGAGGCGGAAGTGACCCTGGAAGCATCGTTTAAAGATGATTTAGGTGCCGATTCTCTCGATGTTGTGGAATTGGTTATGGAATTGGAAGATGAGTTTGATATGGAAATCTCTGATGAAGACGCAGAGAAAATCGCTACTGTAGGTCAAGTAGTTGAGTACATAAAATCTCATACGTAAGCCGTATAAGTCCCGTTATGCTGTTCTGTGACGGGACTTATCTCCATATCCGGTGTTCTTGAGCAGTACCCCAAAGAAGTACATTCTGGTGAAACCGGCCCTCCGGCATGGAGTCGGCGGCCGCTGAACCGTATTTATAGAGGTGGATACCAAGTGAAGCAGAGAGTTGTGATTACCGGTCTTGGCGTGATGTCCGCCCTTGGTCAGGATGTTGACACATTCTGGTCCAATTTGCTTGCAGGAAAGTCAGGAGTAAGCAACATCGAGTCCTTCGATGTAAGCGAATATCCGACGCGCATCGCCGCTGAGATCAAGGATTTTCAGGTAGAGGATTATGTGGACAAGAAGGAAGCACGCCGGATGGACCGCTTTGTCCAGTTCGCCGTTGCGGCTACACTGAACGCGCTGAAGGATGCGCAGCTCGACATCCGCGAGCAGACGGATCCTGAGCGTGTGGGCGTGTATGTAGGCTCAGGCATCGGCGGATTGTCGACTTGGGAAGAGCAGCACAAGATTTTGCTGGAGAAGGGACCTAAACGCGTCAGCCCGTTTTTCATCCCGATGATGATCGCCAATATGGGAGCCGGACAGATCTCGATGATTACCGGAGCCAAGGGGCCGAACAGCACCGCTGTCACCGCTTGTGCAACAGGTACGCATTCCATCGGGGACGCTTTCAAAACCATCGTCCACGGCGATGCGGATGTCATGATCTGTGGCGGCGCCGAAGCGACGATCAGCCCTACGGGCGTAGCCGGTTTCTGCGCGCTGCGCGCGATGTCTACGCGCAACGACGAGCCCGAGAAGGCAAGTCGGCCGTTCGATACGGGCCGGGATGGCTTTATCATGGGCGAGGGAGCCGGCATTCTGATTCTGGAGTCGCTGGAGCATGCTCAGAAGCGCGGAGCCCGTATTTATGGCGAAGTCATAGGCTACGGCATGAGCGGCGATGCGCATCATATGACGGATCCGGACCCGGATGGCGCTGCGCGCTGTATGGTGAAGGCTGTCAAGGACGCAGCTATCCCATTCGAAGCGATCGATTATATCAACGCGCACGGCACATCGACTCCGGTGGGCGACAGGTCGGAGACGACGGCTATTAAGAAGGCTTTCGGAGATCACGCTTACAAACTGGCGGTGAGCTCGACCAAGTCGATGACGGGCCACTTGCTCGGAGCCGCTGGCGGCGTTGAAGCGCTGATCTGTGCGCTTGCCTTGAAGCACGGCATGATTCCTCCAACGGTTAATCTGGAGAATCAAGACCCCGAGTGTGATCTGGATTATGTGCCGAATACACCGCGCCAGGCGAATCTCAATATCGTCATGTCGAACTCGTTCGGCTTCGGCGGGCATAATGCGACGGTTATTCTGAAGAAGTACGAAGCATAATGGAATGGAAGCTCCTTACAGAGCATCGATAGAAGTTTTTTGGATGTACCCCTGTTGCAGGGGGACCTCGAGTGCCCCTGCGACCATCAGCCCACACGAAGGTGATCGTCATGCATCGGAATCTAAAGCAATTGCAGGCCGACTTGTCCATTCCGTTCCGTAATCCGGAGCTGCTTAGGCAAGCATTTACCCATTCGTCTTATGTCAATGAGCATCGAATGGGCCATCATAAGGATAATGAGCGGCTCGAGTTTCTGGGTGATGCCGTCCTGGAGCTGACCGTATCCGAGTTTCTGTATCATAAATACCCGGATCGTTCCGAAGGGGAACTCACCAAGCTGAGAGCCTCGATCGTTTGCGAGCCGTCGCTTGTCGGTTTTGCCGAGCAGCTCCAATTCGGCTTGTACGTGCTGCTAGGCAAAGGCGAGGAGCTGACAGGCGGCCGGACGCGGCCGGCACTGCTGGCCGACGTATTCGAATCGTTTATCGGCGCCCTGTATTTGGACCAGGGCCTGGAGGTCGTGAGGACGTTCCTTGGCAAGCACATGTTTCCCCGCTTGCCGGAGCAGGGAAGGCTCCTTACGGCGGACTTCAAGACGCTGCTGCAGGAGTATACGCAGCAGCACAACATGGGCCCCCTCGAGTACAAGATTGTAGACGAGCGGGGACCTGCGCATGAACGTGAGTTTATCGCCGAGGTGCATCTGTATGAGCAAAGGCTCGGACAGGGCGCTGGGCGCTCCAAGAAAGAGGCTGAGCAGCATGCGGCGGCTGGAGCACTGGAGACGCTCAAGGTACGGACGCCAAGATCATAGCAAGTGAAACAGGCGGTGGCCATCGGTCGCCGCTTCTTTTTGGCCTTTTGCCAAGACAGGCAGGGGGACCAAAGCACGCTCTACGCAGGGCGGAGGATATGATACAATAGCGGTAAGAGGTGAGGTAACTTGTTTTTAAAGCGTATTGAGCTGTCGGGTTTCAAGTCGTTCGCAGACCGCACGGAGCTTGAATTTGTCCAGGGTATTACAGCGGTTGTGGGTCCGAACGGCAGCGGCAAAAGCAATATCTCCGACGGCATCCGCTGGGTGCTGGGGGAGCAGAGCGCGAGAAGCTTGCGCGGCGGCAATATGCAGGATGTCATCTTCGCGGGAAGCGATGCGCGGAAAGCAGTCAACTATGGGGAAGTGTCGCTGACACTGGACAATGCGAGCCAGTCGCTGCCGCTCGAGTACCAGGAGGTTACGGTGACCCGTAGGGTGCACCGCAGCGGAGAAAGCGAATACTTGATCAATAAGCAGCCCTGCCGTCTGAAGGATATCACGGAGCTGTTCATGGATACGGGAATCGGGAAGGAAGCCTACTCCATTATCGGACAAGGCCGGATCGAAGAAATTCTGAGCACCAAATCCGAGGAGCGCCGGGGCATCTTCGAAGAAGCGTCGGGCATCGTCAAATATAAATCACGCAAGAAGGAAACGGAAAAGAAGCTGCAGGAGACAGAGCAGAATCTGCTGCGGATTCACGATCTGATATCGGAGCTGGAGGATCAGCTCGATCCGCTTCGCGCCCAATCGGAGAAGGCGATCCGCTTCAAGGAATTGAAGGAGGAGCTCAAGTCCAGCGAAATCGCCATGTATGTGTACCAGATTGAGCAGATTTACTCGACCTGGGATGAAACGAACAAGCGGCTGGATCAATTGAAGGCGTCTCAAATCGAGCTGTCCGGGTTCGTTAGTGCGCACGACGCCCAGTTGGAGTCGGACCGTTGGGAACTCCGCCGCAAGGAGGAAGCCATCGAAGTCCTGCAGGGCAAGCTGCTGCTGATCAGCGAGGATTTCGAGAAGTGCGAAGGCCAGGGTGAGGTGTTGAAGGAGCGGAAAAAGAACTATTCCGCCAACCGGGCACAGCTCGAGGTCACTTCACGGCAATTGGAAGGCCGGATGTCCGACAAGGAAGCGGAGCTGGCCGAAGCGCGCGAGAAGCTGCGCGCGGTAGCCGAGCGTCTCGCTGTCGTGCAGGGTCAGCTGAAGGCGGAGGAAGACCGGCTGCTCGGCGTGACGGGCGGGATCAGCAGCGCGGAGGAGGACCGGTTGAAGGGAGAATTGCTCGAGATTCTCAACCAGACGGCCAATGCCCGCAACGAAGCTCGTTATACGGAGCAGCAGCTCGAGGCACTTGGACGCAGGCTGGACCGCTTGGGCGACGAGAACCGCAAGTGGCGCGATCAGCAGGAAAGCATCGCAGCTCGTAAGGCTGCGCTGGAGAAAAGGCTGGATAGGGCGGTTGCCGGTATTCAAGAGGCACGCAGCCAGTATCAGGAGCTCAGTCAGGGCGTTCGCGAGAAGCAGACGATGTCCGAGGAAGCGCAGGCCTCTGTCCGCAAGTGGGAGCAGAAGCTGGATGCGCTTGTGTCCCGGCGTGACACGATGAATGAAATGGCGAACGATTACGACGGCTTTATGCACGGGGTCAAGGAAGTGCTGAAGGCTAAGGACCGTGCAGATCTCAGAGGCATTCACGGGGCGGTAGCCGAGCTGGTCAAGGTACCTGCTCATGTGGAGACTGCGGTAGAGACCGCACTCGGCGGAGCGCTGCAGCATATCGTCGTTCAGAACGAAGCCCATGGCCGGGAAGCCATAGGATTTCTGAAGCGCCGCCAGCTCGGCAGGGCGACCTTCCTGCCGCTCGATGTCATCCGCGCTCGCTCGATTCCCGACAGTGAGCAGCGGGGCGTTGAGAGTATGGAGGGGTTCGTCGGCATCGCTGTCGATCTGGTCCAATTCGAAGACCGGTACCGGCAGATTATCGGGAGCCTGCTCGGCAATGTCATCATCGCGCAGTCGCTTGAAGTGGCCAATAAAATTGCGGCCCGGGTCCAATACCGGTACCGGGTCGTCACGCTGGAGGGCGATGTCGTCAATCCCGGCGGATCGATGAGCGGGGGGAGCCAGCAGCGGAAGTCCTCGAGCCTGCTCAGTAGGCAGCGGCAGATCGAAGAGATGGACAAGGAAATCGTCGTCTCCGAGGAGCAGCTCGCTGCTTGCCGGGCTAAGGCGGAACTGATGCGCCGCGAGATCGGCGATGCCGGCAAGAAGCTGGATGAGCTTCGGGAGCTGGGCGAGTCGCGCCGGATCGAGGAGCAGCAAATTCGCGCCTCGCTGGAGCCGCTTGCGAACGAATCCAAGCAGGTGGCGGAGCAGCTCGCCCTCTATGGCGCGGACGACGAGTCGATGAGCGCCGAGCGCGGTGAGCTTCAGCGCCGCCGTGCAGCGGCTCTCGCTTCGCTGGAACGGCTTGCGGCGGAGGAAGGTGCTCTGCAGGAGGCGATCCGCGAGGCGGAAATCCGCCGCAAGGCAAGTGAGTCCGCCAAGGAAGAGCTGCAGTCGCAGATGACGGATCTGAAAGTGCAGGTTGCCTCGCAGTCGCAGGCCAAGCAATCGCTACAGGAGATGGAACGCCGCCTGGTTGGCGAGCTTGGCGGGGTACGCTCCGAGCTGGAAGCCAGCCGAGAGTCGCTGCGCCAGCTGGAATATGATATGGAGCATCATGATCAGGAAACGATCCGGCAGATAGAGCAGCTGAACGAGCTGAAGCTGAAGAAGCAGCAGGCCGCCGATGATCTGGAGCTGAAGCGGGCCGAACGAGCCGGGTGGAATGCCAAGCTGGAAGCGGAGGAGAACAAAACCCGCGACCAGCGCAATCAGCTTCGCAGCATCGAGGAACAGCTGCGGCAAACCGAGGTCAAGGTGAACCGGCTTGATGTCGAGCTGGAGAACCTGCTCAAGAAGCTGCTGGACGAATATGAGCTGACCTACGAGCGGGCCAAGGAACGCTATCCGGTGCCTGAGGACGTCTTGGGCGCACAGAATCTGGTGCGTGATCTCAAGCGCGAGATTGCGATCCTGGGTGAGGTAAATCTGGGGGCGATCGAAGAGTACCAGCGGGTGAATGAGCGCTTCCAGTTCCTGTCCGAGCAGAAGAATGACCTGGTGGAGGCGAAGACGGCGCTGTATGGCGTCATCCGCGAGATGGACGAGGAGATGTCCAAGCGCTTCCGCACTACGTTCGATGCGATCCGCTCGCACTTTGTCATCGTCTTTGCCAAGCTGTTCGGCGGCGGACGTGCCGATCTGATCTTATCCGAGCCGGATAATCTGCTCGATACGGGTATTGAGATTGTCGCGCAGCCTCCAGGCAAGAAGCTGCAAAACCTGCAGCTTCTCTCAGGAGGAGAGCGGGCTTTGACTGCCATTGCGCTGCTGTTCTCGATTATCCGCGTCAAGCCGGTGCCGTTCTGCGTGCTGGACGAGGTCGAGGCTGCACTGGATGAAGCCAATGTGACGCGCTTTGCTGAATATTTGCGCGAGTTCTCGGGGCAGACGCAGTTCATCGTCGTGACGCACCGAAAGGGCACGATGGAGGAAGCGGATGTGCTGTATGGCGTTACGATGGAGGAGGGCGGCGTGTCCAAGCTTGTCTCCGTCCGTCTGGAAGAGGACGAGGCCGTTATGGAAGCAGGCTAACAGGCGTAGGGACACAAAGCCCGGGCGGTACGCGACCGTTGGGAGCGGGCGTATCGCCCTATGGGTTGTAAAGCTAAATACGAGCAGAAAGTGGATGATGGCGAAGTGAGTTTTTTTCAACGTCTGAAGGATAGCATATCCTCCAAAGCGGAGGCGGTTACGAGCAAGTTCAAGGAAGGACTTGCGAAGACCCGAGACGTCTTCATTGAGCGTGTGGACGATCTGTTCTCCCGGCGCAAGAAGATTGACGAGGAGTTCTACGAGGAGCTGGAGGAAATTCTGATCGGCGCCGATGTAGGCGTGAACACGGTGCTTAAGCTGATCGAGGAGCTGCGTGCCGAGGTGCGCAAGCGCAAGATCGAAAGCCCAAGCGAGCTGCAGCCGATTCTGTCGGAGAAGATCATTGCGCTGCTCAAAGGCGATGAGCAGACGAGCCTGCGCATGGCGGACAGCGGATTGACCGTTATTCTCTTCGTAGGCGTCAATGGCGTCGGCAAGACAACGACGATCGGCAAGCTGGCGCATCTGCTCAAATCCGAAGGGAAAAAGGTCATGATGGCAGCCGGAGACACCTTCCGCGCCGGAGCGATTGAGCAGCTCGAGGAGTGGGGCCGCCGGGTAGGCGTTGACGTGATCAAGCAGCAGGCAGGCTCTGACCCGGCTGCCGTCATGTTCGACGCGCTGCAGGCAGCCAAGTCAAGAGGCGCAGATGTACTGCTCTGCGACACGGCAGGTCGGCTGCAAAATAAAGTGAACCTGATGGAAGAGCTGAATAAAATCTTCCGCGTCATTCGCCGGGAAGTGCCGGAAGCTCCCCATGAGGTGCTGCTTGTGCTCGATGCAACGACAGGCCAGAATGCTCTGATGCAGGCGAAGCTGTTCGATGAGAAATCCGGACTGACGGGTTTGGTGCTGACCAAGCTCGACGGTACGGCCAAAGGCGGTATTGTTGTGGCCATCCGCCAGGAGCTCAAGCTGCCTGTTAAGTTCGTTGGGCTGGGAGAGAAGATGGACGACCTGCAGCAATTCGACTCCGACCAATTTGTGCATGCTCTGTTCAACAAGTGGGTGGCGGAGGCCGATAAGCAGGAGCAAGGGTAAAGAAAAGACGTGTCTCCGGGCAGCGAGATCCTAAGTTTGAAGGTGACAAGGAGAAAGACTTGACATCCCCTCTTCATTTCAGTATGATAGGTGATGTTGCTTGGGTGTCAAGGGAATTACCTTAACGGAGGGGGTAGCGCGATGACGGAAGAAGGCGTCCTCCAGAAAACAAACCGGATCAATTTGCTGTTTGACTTCTATGAACGGCTGTTGACGGAAAAGCAGCAGACCTTTATGAAGCATTACTTCCACGACGATTATTCGCTCGGCGAAATCGCATCGGAATTTAATATTAGCCGCCAGGCGGTGTATGAGCATATCAAGCGGGCCGAGTCGGTGCTTGAGGAATATGAGTCGAAGCTCCGGCTGCTTGACAAGTATGAGAAGCGGCAGCCATTGCTGCAGAGCCTGACTGCTCTGGCGGGCGAGTTGCCCAGCGGGCAAAGCGAGGCACTAGTCACGCTGGTGGACAGGCTGCAGGCAATCGACTGACGGAAAAAGAAATTTCCCTTGAAAGTGGTGACCGCGGATGGCATTCGAAGGATTATCCAGCCGGCTTCAGAGTGTATTCAGCAAGCTGAGAGGCAAAGGGAAGCTGACCGAGGACGACGTTAACGAAGCGCTCCGCGAAGTGCGTCTGGCACTGCTTGAAGCGGACGTCAACTTTAAAGTCGTCAAGGAATTCGTAGCCAAGGTGAAGGAACGTGCGATCGGCCAGGAAGTGCTGCAAAGCTTCACTCCGGGCATGGTCGTTATCGATATCGTGAATAAAGAGCTGACCGCGCTGATGGGCGGTACGAACAGCAAGCTGGCGAAAGCGAATAAGCCGCCGACAGTCATCATGATGGCGGGACTGCAGGGCGCAGGTAAGACGACGACTACAGGTAAGCTTGCCAAGCTGCTGCAGCAGCAGAATCACCGTCCGCTTCTGGCCGCCGCCGATATCTATCGTCCGGCTGCAATCAAGCAATTGCAGGTGCTCGGCGAGCAGCTCAAGGTTCCGGTGTTCTCTCTGGGTGACCAGGTCAGCCCGGTCGAGATTGCGAAGCAGGCGCTGCAGCAGGCGAAGGATCAGAATCATGACTACCTGATCATTGATACCGCGGGCCGTTTACATATCGACGAAAATCTGATGGATGAGCTGAAGCAGATTGTCGAAGCGGTATCCCCGGATGAAATTCTGCTGGTCGTTGACTCTATGACCGGACAGGATGCCGTCAATGTAGCGGAGAGCTTCCACAAGCAGCTCGAGCTGACGGGTGTCGTGCTGACGAAGCTAGACGGCGACACGCGCGGCGGTGCAGCCTTGTCCGTCAAGGCGGTAACCGGCTGCCCGATCAAGTTCGCGGCGATGGGCGAGAAGATGGATGCGCTCGAGCCATTCCATCCGGAGCGGATGGCTTCCCGGATTCTCGGCATGGGCGACATGCTGACTCTGATCGAGAAGGCGCAGGCCGGTATCGATGCGGACAAGGCGAAAGAGATGGAGCGCAAGCTGCGTCAAGCCGAGTTCACCTTCGACGATTTCCTCGATCAGATGGAGCAGGTCAAGAAGCTCGGACCGCTCGACCAACTGCTGGATATGCTGCCGGGAGCGGGCAAGATCAAGGGCATGAAGGACGTCAAGGTCGACGATAAGCAGATGACGCGCGTAGCTGCGATCGTCAAGTCGATGACCAAGGAAGAGCGGGCCAATCCCGATCTGCTGACTCCAAGCCGTCGCAAGCGTCTAGCAGCAGGCAGCGGCAACTCGGTCCAGGATGTGAACCGGTTCATCAAGCAGTTCGATGAAATGCGCAAGATGATGAAGCAGTTCTCCAGCATGATGGGGCCGAAGGGCGCCAAACAGATGAAGCAGCTCAAGAAAATGGGCCGCGGGATGAAGTTCCCGTTCTAGCTGTTCCGATTCGAGCAGCCCGGCTTTTCTTACCGATAGCATATCCGATGTTTATCTTACTAGGGAGGTGAATTTTAACATGGCAACTCGCATTCGTCTTAAGCGTATGGGTGCTCACAAGGCTCCTTTCTACCGCGTAGTGGTTTCGGACTCCCGTTCCCCACGTGATGGTCGCTTCATTGAAGAAATTGGTACTTACAATCCGGTTGCACAACCAGCCGTTGTAAATATTGATGAAGAGAAAGCGCTGAAATGGCTTCAAACTGGCGCTCAAGCTTCCGATACGGTTCGCAGTCTGTTCAGCAAAGCGGGCATTCTGACGAAATTCCACGAATCCAAACTGCAGAAGTAATCTGTGAGATTGGGAGGGTCCGAACCAAGTGAAAGATCTTGTATCTGTAATTGCCAGGGCGCTCGTCGATCATCCGGAGGATGTGCAGGTGAATATCGTCGAAGATGACCGCAGCATTACGTTCGAGCTGTCCGTTCACCCGGCCGATGTCGGCAAGGTGATCGGTAAGCAGGGGCGCATTGCCAAGGCGCTTCGTACGGTAGTCACCTCTGCTGCAGTGAAAGAATCGAAACGCGTTTCGGTTGAGATCGTATCATAATGGAAAAGATGAGGGTTAGGAGATGCTTCCTAACTCTTTTCTTATTGGCGAGGAGGCTTGGAGGTCCAGATGAGCGAGAAGCTGTACACGGTAGGTAAAATCGTAAATACGCACGGGATCCGGGGCGAGCTGAAGATTGTGTCTGAGACGGATTTTCCGGATGAACGCTTTGCCAAGAACAGCAAGCTGGTGTTTGTCGATCCGAATTCGGGGGCTAGCTTGCCGGTTACTATAGAATCCGCACGTGAGCATAAACAGATGTTCATTATCCGGTTCCATGGCTTTGGCAACATCAATGAGGTGGAGAAGTACAAAGGCTGGCTGTTGAAGGTCGAAGAGCAATATTTGTCGGAGCTGGATAACGACGAGTATTACTATCATGAGATCATCGGCTGTTCGGTAGCTACCGAGGAGGGCGAGGTGCTGGGGGAGATTACAGAAATTTTGTCTCCCGGTGCCAATGATGTGTGGGTCGTTAAGCGCCCCAAGGGCAAGGAGCTGCTGATTCCGTACATCGACGATGTGGTGCTGGATGTCAACGTGCAGGACAAGAAGATCACCGTCCGTCTGATGGAAGGCTTGCTCGATCTATGAGAATCGATGTACTGACGCTGTTCCCGGCTATGTTTGACGGGGTGTTTCAATCCAGTATTCTCGGTAAAGCCAGGGATAAAGGGCTAGTCGAGCTGAATACGGTCAATTTCCGCGACTACTCCAACAACAAGCATAATACGGTCGATGATTACCCCTACGGCGGTGGAGGCGGTATGGTGCTCAAGGCAGAGCCAATCTTCTCCGCCGTGGAAGACATCCAGCCGCTCGATGCGGATACGAAGCCGCGGGTCGTGCTGATGTGTCCCCAAGGGCAGCCCTTCTCGCAGAAAAAGGCGGAGGAGTTATCCGCTGAGAAGCATCTGATCTTCATCTGCGGCCACTATGAGGGCTATGACGAGCGCATCCGCGAGCATCTGGTAACGGATGAGCTGTCAATCGGGGATTATGTGCTGACGGGCGGCGAGCTGCCGGCTATGGTCGTCATTGATAGCGTGGTCCGCCTGCTGCCTGGCGTGCTGGGTAATGAAACGTCGGCGGTGACGGATTCGTTCAGCACCGGACTGCTAGAGTACCCGCATTATACGCGTCCGGCGAAGTTCCGCGAGTGGGAGGTGCCCGAGGTGTTGATCTCGGGCAATCACGCCCATATTGACCAATGGCGCCGGAAGCAATCGCTGTACCGGACCTGGACGAAGCGTCCGGATCTGCTTGTAGGCATGGAGCTGACGGCTCAGGACCGCAAGTGGCTGGCCGAATTCGAGCGCGATGCACAGGTGTCGGCAAGCGGCGATGCGACGCGGGAGGACAGGCTGTAAACGGGCTTTGACCAGCGCTCAAGGGCTGGCTAATGACAGCCCCTCATACATTGGTGAAGCTTGCCAAGTTGATGTTGAGTTTCAATTGGATTTATGCTATGATATTTAGCGTTGTGGCATTTGTCACGAGTACGGTGGTCCTCTGCGCGTGTACTAAACATATTCAGACATCGGGAGAAGCGGCATGAACACCTGTGTGGAAGGAGGAAGTCATTCATGAGTTTGATTCAAGAGATCACTAAGGAACTGCTTCGCAGCGATATTCCTAGCTTTCGCCCTGGCGACACTTTGAAAGTGTATGTTAAGGTTATCGAGGGATCCCGCGAGCGCGTTCAGCTGTTCGAGGGCGTTGTTATCAAGCGTCGCGGCGGCGGCATCAGCGAAACTTTCACAGTAAGAAAAATTTCTTACGGTGTTGGCGTTGAGAGAACGTTCCCGCTGCATACTCCGAAAATTGACAAGATTGAAGTGGCTCGCCGTGGTAAAGTCCGTCGTGCGAAGCTCTACTATCTGCGCGGTCTTCGCGGTAAAGCAGCAAGAATTCAAGAAATCCGATAAGATGAACACCGGGGGCTTGGTTAACAAGCCCCTGTTCGTTTTCTTCAGCACTTTGGCGCGAAGGGTAGGAAAGCTGGATGGAGCAGGAGCAAGAGCAGCAGCAATCCGTAAATAAAGCCAATCCCATCAAGAAAGAGGCTTGGGAGTGGGCGAAGGCGCTGATCATAGCCGCCGCGCTCGTCATCCTGATCCGCTGGCTGATCTGTTCTCCATTCGTGGTGGAAGGTCCGTCGATGGAGCCTAACTTTTATACCGGCGAGAAAATGATCGTGAACAAGATTTTATATAAGTTTGCTAATCCGAAGGCCGGCCAGGTGATTGTCTTCCATGCTCCGGATGGGCGGGATTACATCAAGCGCGTCATTGCACTGCCGGGCGATAAGGTGCGTGTCGAGGGAGATAAAGTGTTTGTGAACGGCACGCAAATCAACGAGACCTATCTGCAATCTGCACTGGAGGAAGCGGCCAAGAAGGGGATTCCTTACAACCGGTTGAATAATTTTGCCGAACAGACTGTTCCAGAAGGCAATCTGTTCGCGATGGGAGACAACCGTTCTAACAGTCTCGACAGCAGAGACAGCCGCGTGGGCTTCGTACCGTTTGAAAAAATCGTAGGAAGAGCGGACGTTATTTATTGGCCGCTCAACAAAATCAGCCTGATCCACTAATGGTGGGTTAGGCTGAATGTCTATTAAAGCGAGGTGACTCATCTCAGATGACCATACAGTGGTTCCCGGGCCATATGACGCGGGCCCGGCGTCAGATTCAAGACAAGCTGAAGCTGATCGATCTGGCGATTGAGCTGCTCGATGCGCGTGTTCCGCTATCGAGCCGCAATCCGATGATCGATGAGATTTTGCAGCATAAGCCCAGGCTGGTTCTGCTGAACAAGAGCGACCTGGCCGATCCGGAAGCTACCAAGCGCTGGATCGAATATTTTGCAGCCCAGGGGCTGCAGGCGCTGCCGATTGACGCGGTGGCGGGCAATCCGTCGCGCGAGATTATCCAGCGGAGCAAGCAGCTGCTGTCCGCCAAGATTGAAGCCCAGCTGCGCAAAGGGATGAAGCCGCGTACACTGCGCGGATTGATCGTTGGGATCCCGAATGTCGGCAAGTCGACGTTGATCAACAAGATGGCCGGACGCAAAATTGCCGCGACCGGCGATAGGCCAGGGGTGACGAAGGGTCAGCAATGGATTAAGGTTGGCACCGAGATGGAGCTGCTGGATACGCCGGGTATTCTATGGCCGAAGTTTGAAGACCAGGTCGTCGGCTACCGTTTGGCCGCTACCGGTGCAATCAAGGAAGAGATTCTACACATCACCGAAATTGCGCTGTTCGCGATGCGTTATCTCGTCGGCAATTATCCGGAAGCCTTGAAGGAACGCTTCTCGCTGGAGTCGCTCCCTCAGGACCCGGAAGACACCGATGCGGTGGTGGCCGTGATGGAAGAGGTAGGCCGCAAGCGGGGAGCTTTGCTCAGCGGGGGACGGGTCGATCTCGAGAAGGCTTCGATCGCCATATTGCGCGAGCTGCGCGCGGGCAAGCTGGGCCGGATCAGCATGGAGCTGCCGGAAGAAGTGCTGGAGTTCCAGGGTACCGATCTGCGTTAGGTTACGACCCGATCCGATCATACAGCCGTCAGCAGAAGTTCGCATAGAAGCAGTCTGAATACGCTACGAAGAGATGCCCCCATTTTGCGGGGCTTTTTTTGTCGTTTACCGGAGGCTGCCGGTACCCTGAAGGGTGACATGTACCCGTACGTCAAAATCGACAACTGGATAGATCGCTTGCCAGTTGCTCCAGTCTTGAGGACTGAAGCTTCTGCCCCGGTACATCAGGCCCAGCCCCAGAGGGTCCAGTCCTTCCTTCTGCAAGAGCTTGAGCAGGTGCAGCGCTTCCTTTCGGATCGAGGCTTCGGCATCCTTCCTGTACAGGTCAAGCTTTTCGCTGCTCAAAGGAGTTTGCGCCTCCTCGATCGTCCCTTCCAGATCCATCTCCACGATAATTTGAGGCTTGGGGGCGTCTGCTTGACCGAACCGGTAACGGGTCCGGGCCACGTCGATATCGACATAGAATCGGTTCTTGCGCGTTGAGACCTGGCTTTCGGCGCGCTCGGCCCGGTTAGACAGGATGTTGTACATGCGTGTCTCTTCGGCGGATAATACAAGCTTCTGTCGGTTTTTGTCGAAGACGGCTGCTTGATTGACACGGAATAGCTTGCCGTCAGAGGAACTCTCGATAATGGGGAGAATGGGGTCCAGTCCGCGCTCGTACAAGCGTTTACGGAAATCAAATAAATACTCGGAGACCACGTAAGACGTTTCCGTTCCTGTTTCCCCGAAGGTTAGAAAGAGGGTATTGGACGGGAGCCTCTCTGACACGGGGCTGGTGCTCAGCACGGAGGCCGCATCAGGTCTGCCGATCCCCATCCAGGCGATCATCTGAATATCTCTTCGCCGGATGAGCCAATCGATCCACTCTCTGATGCTGGTGCTGGCTATCGCTTCACCGACGACAATCATCTTGGCATGACTGAAATCCAGCTCCTTGTCTACTTGGGACTTCAGCAGGCGGACTGCTTCGGCGATCGAATCCCCATCCTCGCGTACGATCATGAAGGCAGATTTGCCGGCTCGGGAGTCGGCCGATGGAACGGCCAGCTTCAGCAGCACGCCGATCTTCTTGCCATCGGTCTGAGGCTTGTCCAGTCCGATGGAGACGACAAAGAAGCGTTTATCGATATCCTTGTAGCCACAGCCTGTCAGCATCAGGATTAAGCAGCAGAGAAGCGGCAAGCAGCGGAGGCTCCGCATCAGGCTTTCCTCCTTCGGGCCATGAAGACCAGTGTCATCACCAGCAGGATCTCGGCCGGCAGTCGGAGCATCATCCAGTGTTCGGCGAAGCGGAAAATTTCATATTCTCGCGTATTTTTTTCAACCAGATAGGTCGTGACCAGGAAGGAAAGCAGTAGGCCGTATGTCAGGTACGTCTGCTTTCGCGGTTTTCGCGGGTTAGGCTTGAACATCGATAGAAACAACTGATGACACACATGCCAGTGAATCAAAATGCTGATGGTCGAGATGGACACGTACAGCAGCAGGAAAACGGAAATCAGCCGCTCAATCGGTCCGTATTGAATCTGGAGCGAGTCGGCTGTGACTACCCAAGGGAACATGTAGTCGTTGACGCCGTCGGCTCCGTGCAGCCCAATAGGAACCGCGACGGAGGTCAGCAGATTGAGCAGGGCGATGATAGGAACGATCCAAAGCTTCCCTAGCGCCACCGGCTTATGAATGAGCTTATTGAATACCACAAGATTCGTATAGCCTGTAAACATAAAGCTCGAGGCGGTAATCGCCTTATAGGAAGGCAGAATGGCCCAGTAAGTCCCTACCTCTAGTACCGAAGACCACATGATATATTCGTTGCGGGTGGCCTGATAAAAGATAATGCCGATGAGTGGCAAATTCAAGATGAGCACGACGCTGACCAGTGCGAGAATTTGCGGGGTTCCGAGAAATAGCATGATCCACAAAATAAAGATGGAAAAAACCAAAATCATAGCGGGTCCCTGAAAGCTGACGTTGATGAACCGGATGGCCATGTTGTTGATGGATAGAAGCGAAATCAAACCGGCCGAGAACCAGGTGACGCATAGTAAGGCAAGAAATGGCAGATGGAACCAGCGGGAAGTCGCAGCTAAAATATCAGGCAGCGTCTGTCCGGGAAATGCGCCGATCGACCGAACGAATAATACCAGCAGGACGGTCCCGACCAGCACCCCGGCGAAAATCGCCATCACGCTGCCCTCAAAGCGTTCGTTGATCAGCATAGTCGGGACGAACACGACGACCTGTACAAGCATGTTGACAAAAAACAAGCTATAGAAAACCTTCACGCGGCTTCAACCTCCTACTCAGAGACGTTCAGGTTTGGGCGGTTTGCCAAAGAGGCGGAAATACGGCTGGCCGAAGCTGTCGAGGTAGATTAAATAGGCGATTAGGCCGAGCATGCCAAGAATAAGTCCGATCAGCCCGAGAACAATCGTCAGGCCGAGAATGATGTATTTGACTACGCGCATGGCGAAGCTCATGGCATTGATCGGGATGACAAAGTTCGAGATCGCGACGGCGGCCACGATAATAATCATGATGTTGGAGACCAGCCCGGCCTCCGTTGCAGCCTGTCCCAGAATCAGCCCGCCTACGGTCGTAGCGGTGGAACCGATGGTTTTGGGCAGGCGGACGCTCGCTTCCGTCAACAGCTCCATCATCAGCAGCATGAACAACACCTCAAGAAAAGCCGGGTAGGGCACACTGACACGGCTGCCCGCAATCGACAGTGCGAGCTGAACCCGGAACAGCTCCGGATTGAAGGCTGTCACCCCGACATAGAGGGCAGGCAGCGTCACGCTGATGAGTAAACCGATGTAGCGGAGCGTCACCAGGAACCGGCTGATCCAATACGAGTGATACAAATCCTCCATCGAGGAAATAAAATCATAGAAAACGGCGGGAACGACCAGCACGAACGGGGTGCCTTGGTCCAGCAGGGCGATTTTTCCTTGAGCGATATTATAGACGGCACGGTCCGGCCTCTCCGTAATCAGCACGGTTGGAAATAACGAACGTTTGGTACGGGTCATCCGATTTTGCAGCTGACCGAGCCCCTGCAGGGCATCATTCTCCACAGCATCCAGCGCCTTGCGGGTTTGCCGCAAGGTCTCGGCAGCTATCTGATCACGGTCGTACACCATCGCGATCGGCGTCTGCGTAAGCCGGCCGATCTGATACAGCTCAATGGTCAGAGAAGCCTGCGGATACCGGCTGCGGAGCAGGCTGATGTTGGTCAGCAGATTTTCGCTGAATGCGTTCTGAGGCCCCTGGATGACCTTCTCCATACTGGCTTCCAGCGGCTGTGAGTTCTCGTGCTTGCCGAAGTCTATCAGATAAATAGCTCCGCACTCCACCGCTACAGCGCCTTGAAGTACCTGCTGGGCCATGTTTTTTTGACCTGAGGGGAAAGCGGGACTGGAGATGGCCTGCAGGTACGCTGTGAATTCGTCAAGGTCAGACACTTGAAAAAACCGGGAGAGCAGCATATCATGTATTTTCTGTTCATCGCAGATCGAACTGAAGTACAGCAGCTTCGCGGAAAAACCCCGGACATGAATCTCGTTGGTCACCAAATCGGCGGGAGTCCCTAGCGCATGGACAAGCTCGTTCCAGTCTTCGGATATCTTCTGTGGTTCCATGAGAAGTGGGTTCGCTCCTTTCCGGTCGCTGCCGCCCAGCCGGACAGATTTCCATATTATGCGTGGCAGCACGTCTGAATATACGGCTTGCTGGCGGGAGAGCCCAGCCGTAGACGATTTTTCCTGCAGGGATGGTCAGGCTGTGCAGCGGTGCGATATAATGAAACCTGATGATGAATACCGGGAGAGATAGCCAGTGAGTGATATTCTTACCTATGAGCGCGGATATTGGGAGCAGGGCAAACGCTGGATTGCGGGAGTCGATGAGGTGGGCCGCGGATGTTTATTCGGGGATGTGGTGGCCGCAGCCGTTATATTGCCGGAAGGTCTCGAGCTGGAAGGGGTTAATGATTCCAAGAAGCTGAGCGAGAAGAAACGGGACACGCTGTTCGAGCTTATTATGGAGCAGGCGCTTGCGGTCGGCGTAGGCATCGTGGATGTGCCGACGATCGAGCGGATCAATATCAAGCAGGCGGCAAGAGCGGCTATGAAGCAGGCGGTAGACCAGTTGCAGGTCCGGCCTGATCTGCTCCTGGTTGATGCAGAGAAGGTGGATACGGACATCGAGCAGCTTGCGTTGATTCATGGAGACGCGCTGAGCCAATCCATTGCAGCCGCCTCGATCATTGCCAAGGTAACACGCGACCGGATGTGTCTGGCCTGGGAGCTGGAATATCCGGGATACGAGATTGCGATACATAAAGGCTATGCAACCCGCGTGCACCGGGAGCGGATCGCAGAGCTTGGAGCCACCCCGCTCCACAGGCGTACGTTCCTGCGCAATATTGTCTACGAGCAGCAGGTGCTGTTTTAGATCGAGTTCAAAAAAGCCGGCGCTTCTGCCGATATATAACGTTACCGGAACAAAGAAAGCCGGCGCGGGATACACGGGCAAACGTCCGCCCGGGTCGGCTTTTCATATAAGCGGCATAGGCCGAGGGTCAAAACGAAGCAGCATGGGAAAGGAGGGGAGCCGCTATGAATATAGGAGGAATAATCCGCGGACTAGTCGGAGATGCGCAAATTCAAGAGCCCAAGACGCTGGAGCTGAAGGTGGGGCAAGTCGTCAAGGGCGTCGTGCAGCAGCAGCTTCCCAATCAGGAGGCACTGGTCAATATAGGGGGCGTGCAGGTACGAGCTCAGCTGGAGACACCGCTCAAGCAGGGCGAGATGACTATGCTGCAGGTACAGCCGGAATCTGCGAACGGGCAGATTGTGTTAAAGCCTCTGCAGGCTTCCCAGGTGCAGATTCCCGATACATCGATGGGAGAAGTGCTCAAAACGCTCGGGATGAGCGATACCCCTGAGAATCGGCAGCTGGTGCAATTGCTGCATCAGAATGGGGTAGCCATAACAAAGGAAAGCGTAAAGGCGTTCACCGATCTGCAGGCTGCTCTAGGTAAATCCATGCCGCAGGCGGAGTGGATGCCGACGGCAGTACTTGCATTTCAGAAGGGTCTGCCGTTGACGCCGGAAACGGTGCTCTCGCTGCGTCAGACGGTGCAGGGTCCGCCGTTTCATCAAGTACTGGATCAGCTGGCAGAGGTACTGAGCCGGGCACAGCAGGGCGGCAAAGAGTTGACGCCGCAGACGCGCGTGCTGCTCGATACGGTGAAGACGCTGCTTGCGCAGGTTCGCGAGGCAGGCGGTCAGCTGACGCAGGCGGGAACAAGCGGAGCTAGTGGAGCGCCAGCGCCGCAGGCAGGCGCAGGTGTCGCTAGCGGAGCGTCAGCGCCGCAGGCAGGCGCAGGTGTCGCTAGCGGAGCGCCAGCGCCGCAGGCAGGCGCAGGTGTCGCTAGCGGAGCGTCAGCGCCGCAGGCAGGCGCAGGTGTCGCTAGCGGAGCGTCAGCGCCGCAGGCGGGTGTTGTTGGCGCAGGCGGAGCGTCAGCGCCGCAGGCGGGTGTTGTTGGCGCAGGCGGAGCGTCAGCGCCGCAGGCAGGCGTGGTGGGGGCAGGCGGAGCGTCAGCGCCGCAGGCGGGTGTTGTTGGCGCAGGCGGAGCGCCAGCGCCGCAGGCGGGCTCTGGTGTCGCTAGCGGAGCGCCAGCGACGCAGGCG